>NZ_SRLW01000079.1:0-35948 GCF_006518215.1 Myxococcus sp. AB025B | reverse complement strand
CCGCTGGCATTCGTCGCGTCGACTTCGCGCCAACTTACGTGCGGCCTCTCGCGCATCACCGGCTCAGGAGCGCGCGGCGTGGACCGCCGCGCTCTCCCCCTCGCCCTAAAAGGGCGAAAGTCGAGTCAGAGCGAGCCGAGGAACGCGAGCAGCGCCTCACGGTCCTCACGGGGCAGCCGCGTGTAGCGGCTCTGCGCGGGGGCCGCCTCGCCGCCGTGCCACAGCACGGCCTCCTCGAGGTTCCTCGCGCGTCCGTCATGCAGGAAGCGCGTGTGGCCGTTCACCGTCGCCGTCAGGCCGATGCCCCACAGGGGCGGCGTGCGCCACTCCTGGCCGGTGGCCAGTCCGTCCGGCCGTCCATCCGCCAGCGCCTCGCCCATGTCGTGCAGCAGCAGGTCCGAGTACGGGTAGATGACCTGCCGCGACAGCTCCGGGAAGCCAGGCACGTCCCCCGTCTGCATCGGCTCGTCGACATGACACGCGGCACACCCGATGGCGCGGAACACCGCCTTGCCACGCAGCACCGCGGGCGCATCCCAGTCCCGTCGCTTCGGCACCGCGAGCAGGCGCGTGTAGAACATCAGCTGTTCCAAGTCATAGGCCCGCACGTCGACGGCCTCCGGCGCCGCCCCGGCCTCCTGTGCGCGCGGATAGAGCTCGTTCGTCAGCCCCATGTCCGCCACCAGCGCGTGCGCCACCTGCTGGAGCAGGGTGGGCTGGTTCGCCTTCCACCCGAACCGCCCCAGGCGCGTGCCTCGCGTCGTCACATCCTCGACCCGGTTGGCGCGTCCGGAGATGCCATCCTGGTCGCGGTCCTCGGCGTCCTCCCTGGCCAGCAGCGTCTCCTCGGGGAGGGCCTCCAGCAGCCCCAGCCCGAAGTTCGCCGGCGCCACGCGAGGCGAGAAGGGCGTGCCTTCGCCGAGCGGCCCGTGAGCCAGGTGCTCGAACTGGTAGATGGGCCGCGCGAGCACGTAGGGCTCACCGGAGGAGAATCGGCCGGAGAACTCCTCGTGGCGCACCACCACGGTGCCCTCGCCCCGGAGCCCCCCCAACCGGTGCAGGTCGAGCTGCTCCCCATACACGGGATGCGGCCCTGGACCGTCAGGCGAGCCCAGCTGGAACGCGATGGACACGACGGGCTCGGAAGGGGACTCGGGCGGACGCCCGCGCCCGTCCTTCACGTGGCACGTCATGCACGAGCTGGCGCTGAACAGCGGACCCAGTCCTGGTCCGTGCGCGGGGTCGCTCCAGTCGCGGTCGAACACCCGCTTGCCGATGTGGAACTGGGGCCAGCGCGCGCGGTCCAGGTTCGGTGGCGAGCGACCGAAGGCGTTGCGCCCCGTGTCCTTCACCGTCGCACCGCCACCGGACAGCTCCTCGCCGGGCACCGCCACGAGCGGCAGCTCGCCGAGCACGAGGGGAGGGGGCGGCGGAGGCCGGCCTGCCCGGGCCCACACGGCCGTGAGCACCATCGCTCCAAGGGGGATGCCCAGCAGGTACAGCCGCCGTCTCATCGCGCGCTCTCCAGGAACATCGATGAAGACGCCGGGCGGCGAAGGTGCTGCCACGCGCCGCCCGGCGCCAGCCCCATGCCTTGCGCGGCATGGGACCCGGAACTACTTCGCGGCCGGGACGAAGGTCTCGCTCAGGATGCTGAGCCCCTTGCCCGTCGCCTTCACGTCCATGCCCGTGAAGCCGTTGTACGGATAGTGGCCGTCGCCGATCTCCTCGACGAACTCGAAGGAGTCACCGGTGACCACCTTGCCGTCCGCCAGCGTCACGGAGAACGTGTTGCCCGGCGTGGTCATCTGCCAGCCGCAGGCGCCCACGTTGCTCTCGGCCGTGGCCTCACCCGTCTTGTTCCAGATGATGTCCAGCTCGTAGAAGTCGGCGACCGCCACCAGCCAGCGGAAGAAGTCCCGCCAGTTGGTGAAGACGATCATCGCGTTCGGGCTGTGGGTGGAGGTGCCCTGCAGCACGCCCTCGCGGTAGATGTTCATGCGGAAGCCGGAGCCGCCCGGCGAACCGGTGAACGTCGGCGTCACGAAGGCCGAGTCCACGTCGCGGCCCGGCGTCACGCGCAGCGTGCTGACCACCTGGTCACCCGAGCGCGCCTCCAGCTGCAGCTGGCCCGTGGAGCCCAGCGCCACCGACGTCGTCTGCGACCAGCGGGCCGCGCGGCCGAAGCTGCTCGACACGCCGTCCGTGCGAGCGCTGCGCAGGCCCGTCACGTTCAGGCCCTTGTCCGTCGCGGACAGCTGCGCGTTGCCCAGCGCGCAGCTCGTGATGCCGTCGAAACGCGTCATGCACTGCGTCTTCGCACCGGCCTCCTGGGCGGCGACCTCGCCCTCGGTGGACGTGGGCTCCTCGCCCTGGCAGCCCGACAAAACACTCAGGAGCGCGGCCGCCATCAGACGGCTCATCATCTTCAGCTGCATGGAATGACCTACCTCTTCAATAGGGGGAATGCGCTGCTCCGCCAGTGGCTCTCCGCATCCGGTGCCGGCCCTGCCCGAATGCCACCCTCCGGCGGCGCTCCTGTCCATTGCACCCCGCACGCCAACGTTCTCGGGCGTGTTTCACCTCCTCTGTATCAGCAAGCCTTTGCACCTCCTCGGCCCGCCCCTCTGTAGCGCCCACCGTCACAGGCGACGGGCCCCATGTATCGCGGCTTGCTACACGCCCACGATGCTCACCGGATGAGGTATTCACCCGGGGTGATGGGCGTTCGCTCCATGTCTGGTCATGCGAATGGCTCGCATTCCTGGCAGGGCTGTGAGGGCCGTGGAACCGGGCACCCTGGACAGGGCGCGTCATCGGGTTTAGCGCGCCCACCCAGTGAGGTCGTTCCAATCCGCGAGCGGTTACTACCCGGATATTACGCTGGGGCTGGAAGTGCACCCTGGGTCGGGGCCGCCTGGACAGGAATAATGCGGAACCGGTATAAAACTGTCCGTCAGACTGGAGACACTGGTGATTCCGCCAACCTCATACAAGTCCTGACGCTCTGAGAAGGGGGCATTCTCTATGGCTCGTTCGTCGTGGTCCCGCGGAGTGAGTGGTTGGTTGAACCGCGGCCTTTTCTCGTCTGCTCTGGCGGTTTCCTTGTCGGCGTGTGAGCCGGCCGGACAGGTCGAGCCTCCCAAGCCCTCCCCCGCCGAGAATGAGGAAGTGGCGGTGGATGCGAAGGCCCTGCTGGACAGCATGGCCGTGTTCTCGCTGCGTCCGCTGTCTCATGAGCCGGTGCCGCAGCCGGTGGGCAGCCGCATCATCAACAAGGCCGCGGCCATCCGGCTGGGCAAGGCCTTCTTCTGGGACATCCAGTCGAGCGGTGACGGCGAGACGGCGTGCGCCAGCTGTCACTTCGCCGCCGGCGCGGATGACCGCAAGAACAACACCATCCACCCGGGCTTCGACGACACGTTCGACAGCATCGCGGGGCCCGGCCAGGACTTCACGCTGGCGAAGATCACCAGCGATGACCGCGTGGGCTCGCAGGGCCCGTTCCGCGCCGCGTTCCTCGGCCTGGACATGGACAACCTGGACAACCCGGCGGACCAGTGCGTGGTGGTGCCGGCCGCGCCGTTCAACGAGTTCCGGCTGGTGGGCCCGCGCCACACGCCGACCGTGGTGGGCTCCGGCTTCTACCGCAACCAGTTCTGGGGCGGCGAGGCGAACGTCCTCTTCAACGGCGTGAACATCTGGGGTGACTCGGGCAACAACGGCCAGGGCTTCCTGGTGCGCATCGAGGGCGCGTCGCTGGCGTCGCAGGCCACCGGCCCCGTGACGAACTTCAGCGAGCAGGGCTGCTCGGGCCGTCAGATTCTCGGCCCGGACAGCCTGGGCACGAAGCTGATTCCGCGTCAGCCGCTGCGCCACCAGCGCGTGTCCGTCAACGACAGCGTGCTGGGCGCCATGGCGAACCCGGACGGCCCGGGCCTCTTGTGCAACGGCGCGCCGTGCACGTACGACCGGATGATTCGCGACGCGTTCGGCGACGCGCTGGCGAACATCGGCGAGAACGCCTTCTCGCTCTTCTGGGGCGAGGCGCTCCAGGCCTACCAGGCCACGCTCATCCCGGACCAGACGCCGTTCGACCGCTTCCTGGGCGGCAACCTCTCCGCGCTCACGCCCAAGCAGCTCAAGGGCCTGTCCGTGTTCGTGGGCAAGGGCGAGTGCATCAACTGCCACACCGGCGCCATGCTGACCGACGCCACGGTGTCCTGGTACGAGATCGCCGGCCCGCTCAACCGCGACGGCGGCGACACGGGCTTCCACAACATCGGCGTGCGTCCCACCGAGGACGACCTGGCGCGCGGCGACCTGGGCGTCTTCGGCGGCGTGCCCAACTCCGTCAGCCTCTCCCCGTTCGACATGGGCGCGTTCAAGACGCCCACCCTGCGCAACGTGGGCCTCAACCCGCCGTACTTCCACAACGGCGGCTACCCCACGCTCGAGGACGTGGTGGACTTCTACGAGCGCGGCGGTGACTTCGCCAACCCGGAGAAGTCGCTGGACATCGTCCCGCGCACCTTCACCGCGAGCGAGCGCTCCGCGCTGGTGGACTTCCTGCGCAACGCCCTCACGGACTGCCGCGTCAAGACCTACCGCGCCCCGTTCGACCACCCGGAGCTGACGTTCCCCAACCGCGAGACGCTGCCCGTCACGGGCCGCGCCGGGCTCGGCGTCTGCAACTGACGCGAGGCCACCTCCCGTAACACGCCAGGCCACCCACGGGAGACTTGAGTCCCCTGGGTGGCCTCGCCCTTTCTGGCACTCCCGGACGCAAGGTTTGCGCGGGAGGCCCTGGCTACCCGGCGGGAACGCGGATGTCAGGGCTCATGTCAAAATGGGTGCTATCTCGACTCCCGGGGCTCGCTTGATGCTCCGGGGGCCTCGTGGAAGAGTTCCTGACCTTTGCGTCAGGTCTGAACAACGGGTTTCTCCCCAGGAGCAGTCGCATGAGTCAGCAAGCCGTGCCCATCGACCCGCATGAGACGCTGTACCTGCCCATGCGGCGCCGGTTCATGAGTGAGTACGTGCAGACGGAAGAGGGCACCACCGAGCTGCGCATCTACTACGGGCTCAAGGAGATCAGCATCGAGGAGCCCGAGCTGCACGCCTTCGGCGAGAACCTGCTCAAGCAGGACAGCTTCATGGCGGGCGTGGCCACGCGCTGGTCCAGCGGTGAGCCGCTGCCGTGGGAGCGGGTGAAGGAGCTGCTCGAGCACCTGCTGTCGGAGAACATCCTGTCGCGCGAGGCGCCGAAGCTCGCGGCGGAGACCGACTACCACAAGATGGTCATGGCGGCGGAGGCCAAGCGCCCCGCGCCCGAGTCCCCCCTGTGGTGGAACCCCGACACGGAGGGCGTGCTCAAGCAGCTGGTGGGCCGGCCCATGGAGTTCGGCTTCCTGGAGGCGATGCTGCCGGTGCACCGCGCGGCGCACGCGGCGCTGGACGCGGAAGGGCGGCACATCGGCGAGAACAACGTCTTCCCGGACTCGATGCGCATGCGCATGGAGACCGAGTGGCGCATGTGCCCGTACCCGGGCAGCCGCTTCCGCGACGACGCGCTGATGAACGTCACGGCGCTCAAGTCCATGACCAAGGTCTGGAAGCCCTCGCTGCAGGCGATGCTCATCCTGCGCGACGAGTTCCTCAAGCGCTACCCGCTCTTGCCCGACGGCCAGTGGCGCATCGGAGATCTGCACGCGTTCAGCTGCGCGGTGCTCGCGCTGCCGTCGATGATGCTGCTCAGGGGGGAGAACCCCGTCCCCAACGGGACGCTGGACCCGCTGCTGTCGTCGGTGTTCCGCGTCACCGACGGCGTGCGCATGGTGAGCATCTACCTGATGTTCCTGCCCGAGCAGCCCATGCCGTACGAGACGCCCATCAACCCGGCGTCGCTGCTGCACCTGACGGAGCGCGACAACCACTTCCTGTCCACGCGCGGCGTGTGCGCCGGCCCGCCGCACATGGTCGAGGAGTTCTTCGCGACCATGCTGGACGGAAAGCCCCTGGCGGGCGAGCCGCTGCCCCCGCCGACGTGGCTGGAGGAGATTCCCGCCGCGTTCGACTATGGCCTGCGCGGCCTGCAGCTGTACTCGCTCCAGTTCACGCTCTGGGCGCACATGTGTCACACGTACGAGCGGCTGCGCGACATCATCCTCCAGGCCGAGGCCCCCAAGGACACCGGCTGGGGCCGGCTGCGCGAGCGGCTGGAGAAGGACTGGAAGATCATCCAGCCCACCCGTCAGCACACCGAGGTCCAGCGCTCCTGGGCCAAGGCCCGCTATGTGGAGATGTACGACCGCGCCCAGCGCGGCCTGCGCGGCTTCTCCGAGGAGAAGCTGCAGCACATCTCCGACGTGTTCGCGCCGGCCAAGGACGCGGTGCACGAGCAGACGGTCCAGCAGCTGCGCGCGCTGTTCCGCGAGCGGGCCCCGGCGCCCGAGGGCGCCAACCCCGAGCTGACGGACCGGCTGGCGGACGTGCTCGCCGACTACATCACCATCGAGCGCTCCGCCGTGGGCACCCTGGACAACGTGCAGCGTGAGGTCAACAAGCTGCTCAAGCGCGAGCACCCCAAGCGCCACTTCACCAACCTGGACCTCTCCATCCACCACCGGCTGCGGTTCGCCACCATCGGCGTGCTGCCCTACCTGATGGAGGTGTTCCGCGAGGAGCTCGGGCTGACCATCCAGGACGACGTCGCGTCCGTCACCATCACCCCGGGCAACCCCCGCGCCGTGGCCGCGTGAGATGACGCGGTGTTTCACTCCCGGGCCTGGAGCCATGATGGAATGTTTCAGGCCCGGGAAGCTTGACTCACATGTTTCACCGACTTATATCGGAGTAGCCAAAAACGTCAGTTAGCTGAACTGTCGCGATTGGTGCTGATGCCTCGGAGTCCTGGAGGAAGCCCCATGCAGATCAAGACGAAGGTTCGTGGCGGTCCCCGTAGCTGTGGTGGTGGGGTCGTCATCGCTGTCTGAGTCGTTCTGTCGTTGAGGTTCTCACCTCTCACCAGGAGCAAGCACATGCAGATCAAGACCAAGGTTCGTGGCGGTCCCCGTAGCTGTGGCGGCGGCGTTCTCGTCAAGGCTGTCTGAGCTGTGCAGTAGCTGAGGTCGTCAACCTCTCACCAGGAGCAAGCACATGCAGATCAAGACCAAGGTCCGTGGCGGTCCCCGTGGCTGTGGCGGCGTCATCGCTGTCTGAGCTGTGTTGTCGCTGAACCGCTGAACCCGTTCTCTCTTTCACCAGGAGCAATCCAGATGAAGATCAAGACCAAGGTTCGTGGTGGCCCTCGCGGCTGTGGCCCCGGTGGCATCAGCTACGAAGTGCTGGAGTAGTCGTCGCCAGGAGTCGTCGTTCACGCATCACACACCAGGAGCAAGCACCATGAAGATCAAGACCAAGGTTCGTGGCGGTCCCCGTGGCTGTGGTCCCGGCGGCATCAGCATCTACTACGAGCTGTAATTCCAGCCTCGCACCTCAGGAGCAAACACCATGAAGATCAAGACCAAGGTTCGTGGCGGTCCCCGTGGCTGTGGTCCCGGCGGCATCAGCATCTACTACGAGCTGTAATTCCAGCCTCGCACCTCAGGAGCAAACACCATGAAGATCAAGACCAAGGTTCGTGGCGGTCCCCGTGGCTGTGGTCCCGGCGGCATCAGCATCTACTACGAGCTGTAATTCCAGCCTCGCACCTCAGGAGCAAACACCATGAAGATCAAGACCAAGGTTCGTGGCGGTCCCCGTGGTTGCGGCCCGGGTGGCATCAGCATCTGGTACGACGAGGTCTGATTCAGACCCGGAGTCAGTCCTTCGGCCGTCAGTGGGCTTCGTGCCTGCTGGCGGCCGTCGTGTTTCCAGCGCCTCGTCGGTGACGCGGGGCGCGCGCCGGAGGGGTTACACCGCCCGAGGGCCGTGGCCGGGCCCCGCGGGCGGCGCTCCCAATCCCTTCAGGGGTGCGCGATGACGATGAGCGTGGGCGCGCGCGCCTCGACGCACGCCATCACCTTGCGCATCGTCACCGGGTCCAACGCGCCGAAGGCCTCGTCGAGCACCACGACCTGGACGCGCTGGAGCAGGGCGCGCGCGACGAAGATGCGGCTCTGCTCGCCGTGGGACAGCTGCCAGCCGCGCTCGCCCACCATCTGCAGGATTCCGGCGGGCATGCGCTGGAGCAGCTCGCCCAGGCCCAGCTCCTCGCACAGCTCGCGCGCCAGCTTCACGTCGTCCTGGGTGTGGGGCCAGGCGCGGCCCAGCAGCAGGTTCATCGCCAGCGTGCCGGAGATGATGTGGTTCTCGTGGAACTGCGGCGCGCCGGCGATCTGCGCGCCCCAGCCGTCCTGCGTCCAGGTGGACATGTCCAGGCCGCGCAGCAGCACCACGCCGGAGCCCTGGCGCCTGAGGCCCGTGAGGATGGAGGCGAGCGTGGACTTGCCGGAGCCGGACGCCCCCTCCAGCAGCACGCGCTCTCCGGGATGGATGACCACGGACGCGCCCTCGAGCACCGCGCGCGGCGAGGCGGGGTGCTTGAAGTACACGTCGCGCACCTCGAGCAGCGCCTGGCTCCTGGACGGCGCCTCGGTGGCCGCGAGCGGCGTCACCTGGGGCGCGGCGTCCTCGCCCCCGCCCACGGCGCCGGAGAGCCGGGCCGCGTCGAGCATGGGGCGCACCGCGGAGAACAGCACCCGTGAGCCGATGAGCGCCAGCGCGCCCACCGCCAGCGACATCACCGCGCGGGCACCCAGCAGGGCCGCGCCCACGCCCACCGCGATGCTCGCCGTGTCCGCCCCGGCCAGCACGCCGGGGAGGATGGCGATGATGGCCACCGGCAACAGGCCCCGGCGCGCGAGCGTCGTCACCCGCGCGGTGCCCGCGTCCCAGCGCTCGGACGCGTCCGAGTAGCGCGCCAGCTCCTGGTCCTCCTCCTCGTGCCAGCGCGAGGGCTGCTCCTGCGCCAGCCGCGTGCGGTGGCCGAGCATCCGCTCGATGAGCGCGTGCGTCATCACCACGCGCGCCTCCGTCCAGCCCCGGAACAGCAGCGACTGGCGCGCCACGAGCACGCCCAGCAGGACGCAGTAGCCGCCCAGCGCCGCCAGCCCCAGCATGCCCGCGGGGCCCGACAGCGTCACGCTGCCGGCCAGGGTCAGGTCCACCACCGCGAGCAGGCTGGTGAAGCTGCCGGCGAGCGCCATCTGCTCCATGCCCGCGCTCTCGAAGGTCCTCCCCACGTACTCGCCGATGCCGCCGCGCTTCGCCTCGTCCACCGGCATGGCCAGCGCGCCGGCGAGAAGCCTGCGCCTGAGCAGCGCGGACAAATCCAGCGCCAGCGAGCCCTGCGTCCACGCCAGCGCCGCCTGCAGCGGCACCGCCGTCAGCCCCATCAGCGCCCACGCCCACAGCCAGCCGTGGTCCAGCTGCCCCTCGAACGCGCCCCGGCCAATCAGCCACCACGCGCTGAGCACGCACACCTGGATGAGCACCGCCAGCACCAGCACCAGCGCCAGCCGCGGCGCGGTGGACAGGGCCTTGAGGTGGTGGACCAGCCGGGCGCCCGGCGGCAGCCGCAGCGTGCGCGACGCCACCAGGTGCGTGTTGGCCAGCTGCGCGCCCAGCAGCGCGCGCCGGGCGAGCAGCCGCTGGGGCTCCGGCATCGCCGCGCGCGACAGCACCCGGTCCACCGTGGAGGCCTGGGTGCCCTCGACCAGGGCCTGCACCCCGGACGTGAGCCAGGCCAGGGGCACGTCGCGCTCCGTCTCGTCCGGCGCGATGACGCGCGCGGTGCGGCCGGAGGCGGACACGCGCAGCAGCGCCGCCACCTGGACGCCCTCGCTGGTGACGACGTCCAGGAGGGCAGGGGAGGCGCGCAGGAGCGCCTTCTCCACCTCGCCGTGGCGCGTGTACGCCAGGTCCAGCTCCAGCCCCTGCGACTGGGCGGCGGCGTCCAGCCACTCGCCCAGCCGGTTCGGGTCCGTGGGCGCCTGCCCGACGACCTTCGCCCGCGTCCGGGGCAGCGGCAGGCCCGCCGAGCGCGCCAGCGCCTCCAGCGCCTCCGCGCCGCGCGCCATGGGCCACACCAGCCCCGCCAGGGGCTCCGCACGCCGGGCCCCCCTCGCCTCCGAGGCGCGCGTCATGCCGCACCCCGCTTCGACTCCGGGGGCTGCTCGGCGAGCTGTCCCTGGTCCAGCATCATCCGCCTCCAGCCGCCCTGGCCGCCCAGGGCCCGCCGCATCTGCTCCTCCTCGTCCAGCAGCGAGCGGTACACGGAGTCCTCCCGCTTCGCGAGCTCGCGCGGGTTGGCGTCCTCGACCAGCTGGCCGCCCTTGATGACCAGCACCCGGTCGAACGTCAGCGTCTCCGCGATGTCATGCATGATGCACAGCATCGTCGCCCCCTCCAGCTCCTGCCGGGAGCGCTCCAGCAGCGCCGCGCGCCGGTCCCGCTCCAGGCCGCGGAAGGGCTCGTCGAAGATGGCCAGCCGCACCCCGGGCCTCAAGAGCGCCCGGCCCAGGCGCACGCGCTGCCCCTGGCCGCCGGACAGCAGGCTGCCGCCCTCGCCCAGGCGCGTCTGGAGCCCCTGGGGCAGCTTGTCCAGGAACTCGATGAGGTCCGCGGACCTGAGCGCCTGCCCCACGCGCGGCAGCACCTCGCCCGTCTCCACCCCGTAGGCCAGGTTGTCCACCAGCGACTTGTTCCACAGCGTCACCTCGGGCTCCACCCACGCCGTCTGCCGGCGCAGGCGCGCCAGCGTCTGGCCCTTGAGCGGCTCGCCGTCCACCTTCACCTGCCCGGAGGACGGGCGGTGCCAGCCCAGCAGGATGCCCACGAGCGACGACTTGCCCGCGCCCGACGGGCCGACGATGGCCACGTGCTCGCCGGGCCGCACCGTCATGTCGATGCCCTGCAGCACCGTGAAGCCCGCCGCCTTGACCTCCACCTGCTCGAGCGTGAAGCCCACGCCGCGGGGCTGGCTCGCGAGCGCCGCGGGGGACGGCTCCTCCACCGCCTCCAGGCCCGCGCCCACCTCGTCGGGGGCCAAGAGCGGCTCCATCAGCCGGCCGGTGAGCGACGACGCGGCGGGGTACTGCCGCAGCGCGTCCGCCAGCTGCTTGCCCACCGTGGCCAGCGCCAGGGCCCAGTACACCAGCAGCAGCACCGCCCCGGGCTGGATGCCCTGGGACACGGCGTGCAGCACGATGGCCACCGAGCCTCCGGTGGCCGCCAGCATGGACAGGGTGTCGGTGAGGATGCCCCGGCCCAGCAGCGTGCGCGCGGCGCCCACGTACTCGTGCAGGGGCTCCTCGTGCGCGCGCCGCAGGGTCAGCTCCGCGCGGTGCGCGCGCAGCGCCACGGCGCCCCGCATGGCGTCCAGGTAGAAGCGCGACAGCACGCCGTCGAAGTCGCGCATGCGCCGGTCCGCCTCCAGCAGCGAGCGCTGCGCGAGCAGCGGCACCGCCAGCGCCAGGGCCCCGCCCAGCACGATGAGCGGCGCGCTGCCGGGGGCAAGCCACACCAGCCCTCCCAGCGTCACCAGCATCTCCGAGGTGGCGCGCAGCACGCCGACGCCGAGCGTGGGCACGCTGCGCACCTGGTGGATGCCGTGGCAGCGCTGCGCCATGTCGGAGACGAGCCGGCTCTTGAAGTAGCGGTCCCCCAGCCGAGGAATCTTGTCGAGGAACGCCAGCCGCAGCCGGACCTCCAGGCGGCGGCCCAGCTTCAGCGTCCCCATGGCCAGGGGCAGCTCCAGCGTGAACAGCACGCCCATCAGCACCAGCAGCGTCACGATGCCCGCCAGCCGCTGCTCCTGGGTGGTGAGGTAGCGGCCCGCGTCGATGATGCCGCGCAGCAGCAGCGCCTCCAGGAAGCCGCCCACCGCGGCCGTCAGGGCGATGGCCGCGAGGATGGAGGGGGCCAGCAGGCCGTCGCGGCGCATCAGCCCGATGAGCTCGCGCAGCGGACGGGTGGGGGGCTCCAGGAGCGCCGCCTTGAGGTCCGCGGACAGGGGCTCCTCGTCCTCTTCGCGCGTCTGGCGCAGGCCCCGGGCGAGGATGCAGACCACGCCGCGCAACGTCACCTCCTCGCCGTCCGGAGCGCCCACCGCCGTCCAGTAGGTGGCGGGGATGACCTGCTCGGCGCGGCCCTCCTCCAGGGCCACGTGCACCTCCTTCAACAGCTGCTCCAGGAAGCGCGCGGACCCCTCGCCGTGCTCCACGCCGCCGCCGTCCACCAGCGTCTGGACCATGCGCGTCGTCGCGTCCAGGCACGCCACGCCCTTCCAGCTCGCGTCGGCCAGGGCCTCGTCGAGCAGCCTCGCCGCGAGCGCCTTGTCCACGAGCGCCTGCAGCCTCAGGCGCATCCCGGCGAGGAACTCGTCCGTGCCGGCCCAGTCGCGGAAGGCCTCGGCCGGGACGGGCAGGGCGTGGACGTACAGCCGGTCCATCAGCTCCGCCACCGACACCCAGCGCCGTCCCAGCGCGGGGTCCATGATCTGCACCCGGTCACCGATGCGGCGCCAGACGACGATGAAGTGCAGGTTGCTGTCCGCCAGACGCACCACCATGATGGCCGGCAGCGTCTTCGTCTCCGGCATCAGCACCTGGTCGCGAGGCAGGACGACCTGGGTGGCCTCCAGGCCCAGCTTGCCGGCCAGCTCCTCCAGCACGTCCACGGACGTCCCGTCGATGTCCGTCTGGCAGGCCTCGCGCAGCCGGCCGTAGCTGACGGACACGCCGAAGCCGTCGAAGAGCGCCTTGAGGGCCGCCGGACCGCAGTCCATGGCGGAGGTCTGGATGACTTCGGGGATGAGCAGCCTTCGTGTGCCCGCCATGGCTCAGCTCCCACCCCGCGACATCTCCAAATCCCCCGACGAGCGCGGCGGCAGGGGCCGCGAGCGCGCCGGCGCTTCCAGCCCCCGGCCCAGCGCGCGCAGCACCAGCTTGAGCGGCGTGGAGTCCTCCACCGCGATGTCCACGGTGCCCGGCAGGCCGTGCTCCAGGGGGATGCCCACCGGCATCTCGTCCACGGACAGCTCCACGCGCACCAGGCCGTCGCGCGCCTCGCTCGCCACCGCCACCACGGTGGCGCGCACCATGCCGAACTCCGTCCAGGCGAAGCCCTCCAGCTTCATGCGCGCCGGCTGGCCCGCGCGCACCCGGCCCAGCGCCGTGGCGGGGGACAGCTGCGCGACGATGCGCACGTCGCCCCCCGCGACGACGGTGGCCATGCGGTCCCCGGCCCTCACCTGCGTGCCCACGCGCACCGGGCTCGTCTCGCCGAGGATGCCGTCGGCGGGCGCCTTCACCACGCGCCGCTCCAGCTCCTCACGCAGACGCTCCACGGAGGCCTGTGCCACGCTCTCGGCGGCCTCCAGCTCCGCGATGTCCCGCTTGAGCGCCGCGGCCCGGATGCGCCGCTCGGTGGCCAGCATCGTCCCATCCATCTTCACGCGCGCGAGCGCCGCGCGGGAGGCCTGCTCGGAGGCCTGGGCGCGCTCCAGCTCGGTGCGCACGCGGCTCCACTCGGACTCGCTGATCAACTGGCGCGAGTGCAGCTGCTCCGCGCTCGCCTTCTCCTCGAGCGCCCGGCGCGCCAGCGCCTCGGCCTCCACCAGCCGGGCCTTGGCCTCCTCCACGCCCGCCGCGCCGCGCTCCTGCTGGGCCACGAGCGCGCCCTGCTCCACCTCGAGCTCCGCGCGCGCCGCCGTCAGCTGCGGCCCCAGACCCCGAAGCTGGGCCTCCGCCTCCGCCAGCTGCCGCGCCTCCTGCTCGTGGGCGAGCTCGAAGAGCACCTCGCCCGCGCGCACCTGCCGGTGCAGCTCCACCCGCGTCTTCACCAGCCGCCCGTCCACCGGCGCATCCACGGCGTACACCTCGCGGTGGACCTCCAGCCGCGCCTGCACGCTGGGCTCGTAGACGGTGATGCTCGCTCGCAGGAACCACACGCCCCAGACGGCGAACAGCCCCACCGGCAACAACCAGAGCGCCGAGCGCCCTCGCCCCCGCAGCAGCGCGCGCACGGTGCGCGGGAACATTCCTTCACCAACTCTCATGAGCGAAGCCTACCTCATCACCGTGGAACAGACGGACTCCCCGCCAGACCTTCCACCCGGGACGCTCCCGGAGGTCGGCGCCCATCCTCGCCCGGCGGACTGACGCGCGGCAAAGCCAGGGGCGTCACCCCCCCATGCCGCACGCGCCCCGTCATCGCGCCCGCGCCCGGTCCGCGATTGTCTTCGCCGCGCCTTCGTGAATGGACAATCCATCCAGGCCCGGAGCCGCGCGGCGCCCGGGACGCGGCCGGCCGACGTGTCAAGGGTTGTCCAGGTCAGTCCTATCTGGAAGATAGGGCTCATAAAATGGCTAAAACATGTTTTCAGGACATTGCGACGCGGGGCGTGATGCGGTCTCCACGTATCACCGAGGCGGCGCCCCTCCGCCGCGTCCGGAGCCGGCCGCTTGTAACCGGTTCGGGCACACCGGCTCCGGCTCCAGGTGGATTCATGACCCGGGGGGGGGGTCTCAGGTTTCGATAAATTGCGCCATTTGTCCAAGTCCCCGGATCTATTTGGATTGGCGGGTTTTTCAGTTGAAGGCTTGACTCCCAATTTTCATCGATTTTTAATGATTCTACTCCGGGTGTGCATGGGCAACCGTGTCGCCTGGAGCGAACGTGGTTCAACCCAGGAGCGACATCATGAAGATCAAGACCAAGGTTCGTGGCGGTCCCCGCGGCTGTGGCCCGGGCGGCATCAGCATCTGGTACGACACCGTTCTGGCGTAGTCGTCCAGACGTCGTTGTTTCACCGTAGTGACTCAATCACCAGGAGCAGACACATGAAGATCAAGACCAAGGTTCGTGGCGGTCCCCGTGGTTGCGGCCCCGGCGGCATCAGCATCTGGTACGACGACGTGCTCCAGCAGCTCCCGTAGTTTCGTCCCCGGGCGGTGATTCGCTCGGACGAAGCTCGAAATCGCCAGTGAGCGGAACATCGCTCGCTGGCGATTTTTTTATGCCTTCGCGAGGTCGCCTGTATTTTCTTCCGATTCGCGAAGTCTGAGATTGGCTGTGGCGTGAGAGGTTACAAAGACTTTCGCCGCATTCTTTGCGTGGTGACTTGACTGGCCGATTACACCCGCCTTTAATGATTCTACTTCCGATGCGGACCGGGAACGGTGAATCGCACGCAATGGCGACTCGGGAGCCGCGTAATGGCTGGGTGGACGGGGAATAGAGGCGGGTAGCGCGGGTTGTGGAGGGGCCGGAAGGAGCGCCGGTCGCGGGGGAGGCGGGACAGCGAGTGACCTTGGAGGCTCGCGTGTCAGAGGGGTGTGTATAGATTGGCTGGCACCTGAAGAAACCAGAAGGTGTCGTCGTCCGTAGACTCAAGAGCTTTTCATCAACGCCTTCCAGTCATCCAATCCCATGGGTTGGGTGTCTGGTGTCAACGCAGTACATCCAGGAGCGTACCATGCAGATCAAGACCAAGGTTCGTGGCGGTCCCCGTGGTTGTGGTGGTGGCGTGCTGACCACGCAGGTCCGTACCCAGCTGCCGTAGTCGACTGGCCTCACCGCTTCATCCATCCGACTCCAGCGATGGAGTCATCCTCACCAGGAGCTCATCATGCAGATCAAGACCAAGGTTCGTGGCGGTCCCCGTGGTTGCGGTGGTTCCCTGCCCGTGCTGACCGGCACGGTCCGCACCCAGCTGCCGTAGTCGGCGCTGAATCATCCTCACCCGACTCCAGCGATGGAGTCATCCTCACCAAGGAGCACATCATGCAGATCAAGACCAAGGTTCGTGGCGGTCCCCGTGGTTGTGGTGGTGGCGTGATCATCGCGGTGCGTTCCGACGCGCTCGCGGCCATCCCGTAGTCCTCCGTCAGCATCCCGAGCTGACTTCACTCACACCTGATTCCGAGGAGTCCATCATGCAGATCAAGACCAAGGTTCGTGGCGGTCCCCGTGGCTGTGGCGGTGGTATTGCGATTCCCGTGCGCACCACGGGCGGCGTCCTCACGCAGATCCCGTAGTCGTCAGTCCTCGCGACTGAGTCCAACCCAGGCTGTTCTCGATAGGAGCTCGTCATGCAGATCAAGACCAAGGTTCGTGGTGGTCCCCGTGGCTGTGGTGGCTCTCTCCCGCTGCCCACGCAGCCCGTGCTGGACGCCTACGCGCTGTAGTCCTTGTTCGGGCACGTAGAGTGCCTGTCCAAGACGCGAGTCGCCAGGGGGCGGAGTTGCTCGCCCTCTGGCGGCTGTCGTTGCGGGGCCCGGTGGGGTTCGCGCGATTCCCTGACGTGGGGAGGGCGCGCTTGAGTCCCCGGGATGCTCAACCCGGTTCATGTGGATGCCTGGCGGGCGGCCATCGTCGGCAACGCGCGGCTCGAGGGCCGCCCGGTGCGCGCGCTGATGCTCGAGGACCCGTGGGCGGGCTGCTTCGTGCGGAGCCCGGAGACCTTCCTGGGCTTCGAGGTGGACGGGGGCTTCGAGCCGTCGTTCGACCGGTGGTTCGACCGGACGAAGGAGCGGGAGCTGCTCGCGGCGACGCGGGAGTACGTCGCGTTCGTGGGGCCTCAGGCGCGCGAGGACCACTCGGGCGACGTGTTCTACGCGGCCATGGGACAGAAGGCGCTGGAGCTGCTGACGGACACGGAGGCGAGCTTCCAGACGCGGCTGGCGACCCCGCGGGAGGCGGACGTGAAGGAGTACCGCCGGCGCAGCAAGGACTGGTGGCCCGTGCAGCCGGCGGCGCGAGGACGACGTGGCCGGTGGCGATGAGTGTCTCCTCCACGGCGAGCGAGACGGCGCCCGCCTGCGTGGGCTTGCAGTGCACGCCAATGGCGATGCCCGCGGCGGCCAGCAGCGCGGCGAACGAGGTGGTCTCGAACCCCCTCATCCCCAGGATGCCCAGCCGCAACAGGAGGGTGAGGGAGCCGGTGACAGCGACGCGATGTCCCGGATGAGCGTGGCGTCGAACCGCCGCTTCTGCAGCGTCAGGTTCAACACACGCCGGAAGGTGCTGATGAGTGCACGTCCCACGAACCACAACACGAGGGCGCCCATTGCCTTGAGCAGGAACGGGAAGGCCTCCGCGAGAGCCAACGTCTTTTCAGGGCGCGGTGACGAGCCGCAGCCCTCGCTCCCGGACCAGCGCCTCGCGGGCCGCGTCCGACACCGAGGTTCCTCGGACATCCAGCACGCGCAGTTGGGGGAGCGCGCGCAGCGAGGCCAGGCCCGCGTCGGTGACCCCGGTGCGGGGCAGGTGGAGCGTGTGCAGCGTCCTGGGCAGGTGACCCAGGGCTGCATCGCCGATGCGCGCTCGGGCGAGGCTGAGCCAGGTGAGCTGGGGGAAGCTCCTCAGGGCCTGGAGGCTCTCGTCGTTGAGCCACGTGGCGCCCAGGTCCAGCCGCGTCAGCCGCGGCAGTCGCTGGAGGGCCCCCAGTCCGGAGCCGCTGATGGGCGTGCCCGCGACGTGAATCGACTCCAAGCCGGCCAGCTCGGCCAACTGCCCCAGCCCCAGGTCGGTGAGCAGGGTGCGCTCGGCGCGCAGGGACTGGAGGTGGGGCAGGGCGCGCAGCGCGGGCAGCCACTCGTCGTTGAAGGCGGTCCGGCTCACGTCCAGCTCGCGCAGACCCGCGGGCAGATGCCCCAGGGCCTGGGGGCCCATCGGCGTGGCGCTCAGGTCGAGCCGGACCAGTCGCTCCAGCCCTCGAAGCGCGGCGAGCGAGTCATCCGTCACGGCCAGGCCGGACAGGCCCAGCCGCTCCAGCACGATGAAGCCCGCGAGCACGTCGAGTCCCCCCGCCGTGAGGGCGGTCCTCGACACGTCCAGCTCCCGCAGGGCCGCGAGTCCTCGCACCTGTCGCAGGGCCGCGTCGTCCACGCGGGTGTCGTCGAGGTGGAGCAGCTCCAGCGCGCTCAGTGCCGCGAGGTGCTGGAGCCCCGGGCCCCGAAGCTGGGTCTTCGTGAGGACCAGGGCGCGCAGCGCCGTCAGGCCGGAGAGGTGGACGAGGCCCAGGTCGGTGAGGCGGGTGTGGCCCAGGTGCAGCGCCTCCAGGTTCCGCAGCGTGCCGAGGTGCGCGAGGCCCGTGTCGGTGAGCCCGGTGCGCGCGAGGCCCAGCTGCGTGAGGCCCGGCAGCTCCCGCAGCCGCGCGAGGCCCGCGTCCGTCACGTGCGTCCCGCTCAGCACCAGCGTGTGCAGGCGCGCGCCGGGAACCCAGGCGAGGACGGTGTCGTCCACCGCGGTGTCGGAGAGGTCCAGCCACTCGAGCTCCGACTGGGCGGCGAGGGGAGACAGCGCACGCGGGCTGATGGCGGTGCTCGCGAGGGTGAGGCGCCGCAGCGTCGTCAGCCCGGAGAGGAAGCCGAGGCCCGCGTCGGAGATGGCCGTCTCATCCAGGCGCACGACGGTCAGCCTCCGCATCCCCCTCACGTGCGCGAGCCCCACGTCGGTCACGCGTGTGCCGTCCAGGTGCAGGGCCTCCAGGGCGGTGAGCTCCCGCAGGGCCTCCAGGTGCGCGTCGCCCAGCGGAGTGCCCGAGGCGCGCAGGCCCACCGCGCCCGAGTCGCGCAGCAGCCGCGCGAGGAGCGACGGGGCGGGCAGGGGCGCCGAGTCGAAGCAGAGCTCGGGCACCTGATGCGCCTTCAACGCGGTGGCCCGCTGACGTGCCTCCTCCTCCGTGACGAGCGCGCCGAGCGGCTCCGCGCACCACCTGCCCCCGGTGGGGGGCTGGAAGCCGGCCGCGTCCGCCGTCAGGGAGCGCCAGCGCTCGAGCCCTCCCTCCGGCAGCACGCGGTAGGCGGTGAGCACCGCGGGAGATGGCTCGACGCGCGGAGGGGGAGGGGCGACGGGCGGCCTGGTGGCGCAGCCCATCAGGAATCCCACGAGGAGTCGCCACGTCCCAGGTCTCATCGGGCCGAGCGTAGCGGTTCCCCTCCCGCATCAGGAGGACTTCGTCGCCGCCAGGAGCCTCTCCACCGCGACGAGCACGGCGGCCGCGCTGGCCGGGTGCTTGACGAAGGCGGCGGGGTTGAGGTTCGACAGGCGGCCCATCAGCGAGTCCGGTCCGCTCACGTTCACCATGACGATGCGCGAGCCGGGGCGCGCCGCCGTGCTGAGCACATCCAGCGCGGAGCCCGTGTCCACGATGATGATGCGCGCGGGCTTGTCGCTGTCCGTCACGACGCGCAGGCCCTTCTGCTCGAACAGCTCGGTGAGGAGCGCCATCAAGCGCGCGTCCGACAGGCGCACCAGCACCGGCTCCCGTGTGTCCAGCTCCACCGCGTTGGCGGCCTGGGGCGCGGGCCCCTTGCCCAGCTCCCTCACGTCCTTCTTCAAGAGCTCCATCACGTCCGTCTTCAGCACGCCCCGCACGCGCTGGAGCAGCGAGGCGTCCTGGGCCACGAACGCCTTCAATCGCTGCTCGCCGTCGGGTGCCAGCTGCGTGAAGGCCACGCCCATGCCGTCCTCGCGCGACCACGCCACCTGACCGAAGGCCCGCAGCGCCTGGGCCGAGTCGGGGAGGGTGATGCGCAGCTCCAGCGTGCTCCCCACCGGCAGCGCGCGCGGGGTGCGGATGGCGAGCCCTCCCGTGCCGATGTTCCTGCTGTACGCGCGCACCACGTCATCCTGCGTGGCGAACGTCAGCTCCAACACCGCGTCCGCGCGAGCGGGACGCGCGGGCAGGGGACTGCCCTCGGGGGGCAGCGCTCCCAATTCCAGCAGCACGTCCCGGAGCAACTCCAGACGCTGGGCTTCGTCGGGGCCGAGCGGCGCCGCGCGCTGTCGCTCCAGCAGCGTCTTGTATTCCTCGAGCGCGTTGGCGCGTGGACTTCCCATGATGCCCCCCTGCCTGCCTTTCGCGCCTCCCAGCCTGCCATGTCCTCACGGACTGGCGCGAGAGGTCCACTTCCACCCCGTCCTCATGCATACACCCTGGTATAGGCCAGCGCATGGACGTCCCTCCCTCGCTCCCTACCCGCCCGGGCCTGCTGTCGAGCCTGCTGCGCTGGGGCGTGGCGTGCGCGGCGATGCCGCCCCTGCTCACGCCCGCGCTCCTGCTGGGGCCCGTCAGCCCCGGGGCCTCGGACGCGCTGATGCGGACGTGGTGTCTGTGGGCCCGGCGCGTCTTCGGCGTGGACGTGGAGGTGGTGGACCACAACGAGGGCCGCTACGACGCGTCCTCGTACCTGTTCCTGCAGTTGAACCAGACGAGCTTGAGCGAGACGTTCGTGACGCCCCCGGTGCTGCCCCGGCCCGTGCGCATCTTCATGAACATCGAGTATGCGGCGCTGCCCTTCGCGGGCTGGGTGCCCTGGGCCCAGGGCTCCACGGTGGTGGTGCGCCAGTGGAGCGCGCAGGCCCGTCGCGCCGTGGACCGCGCCGCCCAGGCCCTGCGCGCGGGCGCCAGCTATTACATGTCCATCGAGGGCCGGCGCAGCGAGGACGGCCGGCTCAATCCCTACCGCAAGGGCGCGGCGGTGCTCGCCATCCGCTCCGGCGCCGCCCTGGTCCCCATGGTGTTCCACGGCGCGCGGGACGTGCTGCCCTTCGGGGAGTGGCGCGTCAGGCCGGGGCGGGTGCGCGTGGAGCTGTTGCCCGCCATCCCCACCGAGGGCCTGCGCTACGAGGACCGGGACGCGCTCGTGGAGCGGCTGCGCGCCCTCGCCCGGGAGCGGGGCTTGGAATAGCCCCGCCCGGGGGTAGGCTCCAGGGCATGTCCTACCAACGCAACCCGGTGAAGGCGCCACGCGTGTCGGGGCTGGCGCTCAAGGCGTTCGTCAACACCCTGGAGAGCGCCGTCGGCTCACCCGTGCTGGAGAAGCTGGTGCGCGACAGCGGCATCGACCGGTGGCGGGAGCTGTCCGCCGGTGATGCGCCCCCGCTCCAATACCCGCTGCCTCCGGGCGCGCCCGCCACCGAGCCCCAGTCCCCCACGGAGCAGGCCTCGCGCGCCATCCTGGCGCAGCCCGTGACGCCGGAGCGCGAGACGGTGGGCGCGTATGTCCGGGCCTACCGCGAGGGCGGCGCGGACCCGGTCTCCGTGGCCCGTCGCCTGAACGAGGCCATCGACCGGCTGGAGCGCGGCGAGGCGCGCATGGGGTGGTTCATCGCGCGCAAGCCCGACGAGCTGCTCCGTGCCGCCGAGGCCTCCGCCGGGCGCCATCGCGAGGGCCGCGCGCTGAGCGTGCTGGACGGCGTGCCGGTGGTGCTCAAGGACGAGGTGGACCTGGCGGGCTTCCCCACCACGCTGGGCACGCGCTTCCGCCACCAGGTGGCCTCGGTGGACTCGACGGTGGCCGCGCGCCTCAAGGCCGCGGGCGCGCTCATCCTGGGCAAGGCCAACATGAACGAGATTGGCATCAACCCCATCGGGTTGAATCCGCACCACGGCGTCGCGCGCAACCCGTGGAACCGGGGCCACATCACCGGAGGCAGCTCCAGCGGCTCGGCCGCCGTCGTCGCCGCGGGCCTGTGTCCGCTGAGCATCGGCGCGGACGGCGGTGGCTCCATCCGCATCCCGGCGGCCCTGTGCGGCATCGTCGGCCTCAAGGCGACGTGGGGCCGCATCCCCGAGACGGGCGTGCCGCCGCTGTGCTGGAACGTGGGGCACGTGGGGCCCATGGGCCTCACGGTGGATGACGTCGCGGCGGCGTATGCGCTGCTCGCCGGACCTGACGGCAAGGACCTGGTCTCCCAGGGACAGCCCCCGCATCACCTGTCCGGTTACGAGCGCGCGGACCTGACGGGCGTGAGGCTGGGCATCTGCTGGCCCTACTTCGAGGACGCGTCACCGGACGTGGTGGCGCGCTGCAAGGAGGCGGTGCGCGCGCTGACGGCCGCGGGCGCCACCGTGGTGGAGGTGCCCGCGCCGGATTTGAACACCGTGCTCTGGACGCACAGCTGCATCATCCTCAGCGAGATGGCCGAGGCGATGCTGCCGCACTCGCGCGAGCACGCCTCGGACTTCGGGCTCGACTCGCGCACCAACCTGGCCATCGGCCGGCACTTCCGCGCCACGGACCTGGTGCACGCCCTGCGCCACCGCCACCGGCTGACGCGCGAGCTGCTCGCCGTCATGGCGGGCGTGGACGTCCTCGTCACCCCGTCGACGGCCACCACCGCGCCCCTCATCCCCGAGGGCACGCTGCCCGACGGCGAGTCGAACCTGCCTGTCGTCGACGCGCTGATGCGCTTCGTGCGCGAGGGGAACCTGACGGGCTTCCCCGCCCTGTCCGTCCCGGCCGGCCACGACAGCGCGGGTCTGCCCGTGGGCCTGCAGCTCATGGGGCGCCCCTATGAGGAGCACCTGCTGCTGCGCCTGGGCCGCGTGGTGGAGCGCGCCACGGCCGCTCGCACGCCCGCCGTGCATGTCACCGCCCTGCGCTGAGCGCGATTCAAAGACATCCTGATATTTTTCAGGCCCATCGTCCCTGATGGGCTTGTGTGTCTTGATGCTGGCAAAACCAGAAAGACCCGCCCATATTCCCTCGGCGCGGCAGCCTGGGTTCTCCAGGCCGCCACGGGCCCGTGACTCGCTGGACGTCAATTCCTGGCATCCGGTTCCGGGCAGGAGGAATTGTTTCATGCAACTGCGTCCGCAGGTGGGTTGGGTACCGTTCTTCCTCGCGGCGTCGCTGGTGGCGGCGTGTGGTCCGTCCTCGTCGGAGACGCCCGCGCCAGCGCCGGAGTCGACCGGCGTGCGGGCCTCGCCGTTGGTGGAGCTGGTGGTCAACGGAGACTTCAGCAACGGGCAGACGTCACCCTGGTGGAGTGGACCGAACACTCAGTCGGTGGTGGAGAACGGCCGGCTGCGCGTCAACGTCACGGGCGACACGGCGAATCCGTGGGACGCGCCCATGGGGCAGGACCACATCGCGCTCGCGAACGGGCAGGCCTACACGCTGACCTTCACCGCCTCCGCGACGGCGAACGTGACGGTGCGGGCCACGGTGCAGCTGGGCGCGGCGCCGTACACCGCGCCGCTGGACCAGAACATCACGCTGGATGGCACGGCGCGCACGTTCACCTTCCCCTTCACCTCGAATCTCGCGACGGCGGCGGGGCAGGTGACGTTCCAGGTGGGCGGGCGGGGCGCCTTCTCGCTGTTCCTGGACAACATCTCGCTCACCACCTCGGGCGGAGGCAATCCGGGCGGCGGCGGGCCGGTGGCGATGACGAGCGGCTTCTATGTGGACCCCCACTCCAACCCGGCCGTCTGGGTGCGCAACAACGGCGGGGACTCGCGCGCCTCGCGCATCCAGACGTCCATCGCGAGCAAGCCGGGGGCGCGCTGGTTCGGCAACTGGAGCGGCGACATCACGGCCGCGGTGTCCAGCTTCGTGGGCGCGGCGGACACGGCCGACAAGCTGCCGGTGCTCGTGGCGTACAACATCCCCGGGCGTGACTGCGGCAGCCACTCCGGCGGCGGCGCGGGCAGCCCGGAGGCCTATCGCGCGTGGATCTCCGCCTTCGTCACCGGCCTGGGCAGCCGTCCCGCCATCGTCATCATCGAGCCGGACGCCGTCGCGCAGCTGGATTGTCTGCCCAACGACACCGAGCGCCAGACGCGCCTGGGCCTGCTGCGCTACGCGACGGAGCAGCTGCGCGACAGGGCGCCCAACACCTGGGCCTACCTGGACGGCGGCAACGCGAACTGGATTGGCGCGGACACCATGGCGCAGCGACTGGAGTCCGCGGGCGTGCGCAACATCCGCGGCTTCGCGCTCAACGTGTCGAACTTCTACACGACGGCGCAGTCGACGACGTACGGCACCCACGTCAACACCGCGCTCACCTCGCGCTACGGCTACACGAAGCCCTTCGTCGTGGACACCAGCCGCAATGGCAACGGGCACAACGGCGAGTGGTGCAACCCCGGCGGCCGCCGGCTGGGCGTGACGTCCCAGGTGGGCGGCGGGGCGGAGCTGCTCCTGTGGGTGAAGGTGCCGGGGGACTCCGACGGCAACTGCGGCATCGCGCCGAACACGCCCGCGGGCACGTTCAGCCCCGACCTGGCCCTCCGGCTCATCGACGGCACCTGACGGGCGCAGCTCAGCCTCGCTTGGGCAGGAGCCGGGCCAGCTCGCGGTCCAGCGTGGCGGCGAAGCGCTGGCGGTCCTGGGCGTTGAAGCCGCTGGGGCCGCCCGTCACGACGCCGCTCTCGCGCAGCTCCTGCATGAAGTTCCGCACGGACAGCCGCTCGGCGATGTTCTCCTCGGAGAACAGCTCGCCGCGCGGGTCCAGGGTCACCACGCCGCGCGGCACCAGCAGCGCCGCCAGGGGGATGTCCTGGGTGACGGCCAGGTCTCCCTTCTGGGCGGAGGTGGCGATGTGCTGGTCCGCCACGTCCAGCCCCGCGCCCACCTGCACGGTGGAGACGAGCTCCGAGCGGGGCAGGGACAGGGACTTGTTGGCCACGAAGACGAGCGGCACCTTCAGGCGCTGTGAGGCGCGCAGGAGGATGTCGCGGACGGGCGTGGGGCAGGCATCGGCGTCGACCCAGATTCGCATGGCGCTCGCATCCTCGCGTGGACAGGCGCGAAGATGAAGTGCTTGACGACGCCCAGGCGTGGCGCTCGGATGCGCGCCCATGTCCGAGCTGCTCACCCGCGCCGAAGCCTCGAATCACGCCGAAACCTCGCGTCATTCCGACGTGCTCGCCTTCATCGACGAGCTCTGCCGCCGCACGAAGCTCGCCCGACGGGTGGACTTCGGCACCAGCGGCGAGGGCCAGCCCCTGGTGTCGCTGGTGGTGAGCGACCGCGGCTGCTTCACGCCGGAGCTGGCGCGCAAGCAGAAGAAGGTCGTGGTGATGGTGGAGGCCAACATCCACGCCGGCGAGGTGGAGGGCAAGGAGTCGGTGCTCGCGCTCGCGCGGGATTTGACGCTCACGAAGCTGGGCCAGAAGCTGCTCGACAAGCTGGTGCTGGTGCTGGTGCCGAACTTCAACCCGGACGGCAATGACCGCATCAGCCCCAACAACCGCAAGCTGAACCTCCAGGACCTGGAGGGGCAGGTCAACCCGGCGGGCGGCGTGGGCACGCGCTACACGGGCGAGGGCTGGAACCTCAACCGCGACAGCACCAAGCAGGAGGCGCCGGAGACGCGCGCCATGGCGAAGCTGCACCAGACGTGGTGGCCGGAGCTGTTCATCGACTGCCACACCACCGACGGCAGCATCCACGACTTCGACCTGACCTACGACACGTCGCACTCCAACGAGCCGCTGTTCCAGGAGCTGCGTGACTACAACCGGCAGATGCTGGACCGCGTCGCGCAGGCGGTCCAGAAGCGCCACGGCTTCGACAGCTTCTGGTACGGCAACTACCGCGAGGAGGGCGTGCCCACCTCGGGCTGGCACACGTACCCGGCGCTGCCGCGCTTCGGCAGCCACTACCGGGGGCTGCTCGGGCGGCTGGACGTGCTGCTGGAGACGTACAGCTACATCGACTTCCCGCGCCGCTGCGCGGTGATGTACGCGTGGCTGCTGGAGCTGATTCGCGAGGCGGCCCGGAGCGCGAAGACGTACCGCGCGCTCACCCAGGCGCAGGAGGAGGCCATCATCGCCCGGGGCACCACGCCGGATCCGCAGACGCTGGTGGGCATCAACTACGGCGTGGCCACGCGGGACGGGGAGGGGAAGCTGACGTTCGACTACCCGGCCTACGTGAAGCCCGGTGACGTGGCGCGCATCCAGGCGTTCGACGAGAAGAGCGTCACGGAGCGGCGCTTCCCGGGCAAGAAGCGCAAGGTCTACCGCGTGCCGCACTTCCGCACCTTCATCCCGACGCAGTCGGTGAGCACGCCGGAGGCGTACCTGGTGCCCGCGGCGCTGGCGCCCCGGCTGGAGTCGCAGGGCATCCGCTTCGAGGTGCTCCCCAAGGCGCAGCGCTTCCTGGTGGACAGCTACCGCATCGCCCGGCGCGAGGAGACCTTCAGCCCGGACGTGGCCGCCAATGTGCCGCCGCCGGGGCAGGCGGAGGTGCCGCTGAGCCAGAAGCCCAAGCCGGTGCGCTTCGAGACGGTGCTGACGGTGTCGCCCGAGCGCGGCGAGCGCGAGTTCGCCCAGGGCACGCTCCGCGTCCCCACCGCGCAGCGCGCGGGCACGCTGGCCGTCTACCTGCTGGAGCCGCACTCCGATGACGGCTTCTGCCGGTGGCAGTTCCTGGACACCTTGTTGGAGGTGGGCGGTTACTACCCCGTGCACCGCGTGGTGAGCCCCGCTCCCGCGCCGAAGAAGGCGGAGTGAGGCCCAAGGGCCCTGGCGCGGGTCGGGGTCCAGCAGGGTGGCAACGTCACCGCGACGCTGGAGTGCCCGCCTGACGGGGGGCACGCCGTTCATCCCTGAGGCGGCGCGGTTCATCCCAGGGCCCGTGGAAGCGGTCCCGGGAGATGGCTAGCCTCCGTGCGCATGCGCGACGCGGAGCCGGTTCGTCCCCGAGTGGATGAGGTGGAGCCCCTGCCGTCCTGGGCCGTGTGGCTCGGGGCGTTGGGGTGGTGGCTCGCGGATGCGCTCATCTCCGTGAGCCAGACGCAGCTGCTGCAACGCATCGGCGAGCTGAAGGTCGTCGAGGGGGCGCTGTGGCGGATGTCGCTGGCCAGCTCCCTGCTGTGGGTGCCAATCACGGTGATGTGTCTGCGCCTGTCCGAGCGGGTGCCCCTGTCGCGGGGGCACCTGCGGCGGGCGCTGGGCTTCCACGGAGGGGCGCTGCTCGTCGTCGTGCTGGGGCGGGCGACTTTCGTCGTGCTCACGCAGGACCTCATCGGCTGGTACGAGCGCACGCCGCAGGTGCTCGACGTGCTCGCGCAGAGCGTCGTCAACAACCTGCTGCCCTTCGTGTTGCTGACAGCGGGAGCGCATGCGCTGGGCCTGGCGCGCCGCGCGCACGTGCGTCAGCGGCGAGCCGACCAGCTCCAGGCGCAGCTCGCGCAGGCGCGGCTGCAGGCGCTGGCGTCGCAGCTGCGCCCCCACTTCCTCTTCAATGCGCTCAACGCCGTGTCCTCGCTGGTCCACTTGGACCCGGACGCAGCCGAGAAGATGCTGGCGCGCCTGGGGGACTTGCTGCGCCACAGCCTGGAGTCCCATGCGCGGCAGGAGGTGACGCTGCGCGAGGAGCAACAGGCGCTGGCGCCGTACCTGGACATCGAGCAGACGCGCTTCGGGCCTCGCCTGGAGGTCGCCTGGAGGCTGGGGCCCGATGTGCTGGACGCGCGCGTGCCGTATCTGGCGTTGCAGCCGTTGGTGGAGAACGCCATCCGTCATGGGCTGGCGCCGCGCGCGGAGCCCGGGCGCATCGAAATCTCCGCCGAGCGGGAGGGCGACGTGCTGCGTCTGCGTGTGAGCGATGACGGGATGGGGCCTCCCGCGAGCGGCCCTCCGCGAGGTGGCGGGGTGGGGCTGTCGAACCTGCGCGCGCGGCTGGCGACGTTGTACGGGCCTCGGGCCGCGCTGGAGCTGCGCGCGGGGACGCCTCGCGGCGCGGTGGTGGAGTTGCGGGTTCCGCTCGATGACGCGCCCGGCGCGGAGCGGGTGGCCGCATGAGCGCCGCGTGTCGGCGTGTCGTGATGGAGCGCGCGTCTGGGAGGGCCGGGTGATGATGGGCGGTGGTGAAGCGGCGGAGCCGTCGGTGCTTCGCGTGGCGCTCGCGGATGACGAGCCGCTCGCCCGTTCGCGCCTGCGCGCATTGCTCGCCGCGGAGCCGCACGTCGAGCTCGTCTCCGAGGCCGCCAGTGGCGCGGAGGCCGTGCGCGGCGTGCTCCAGTCCTCGCCGGACGTGCTGCTGCTGGACGTCGAGATGCCGGCGGGCGACGGCTTCGAGGTCCTCCGCGCGCTGCCGCCCGAGTCGCTGCCCGTGGTCGTCTTCGTCACCGCGTGGCAGCAGCACGCCGTGCGCGCCTTCGAGGCCCAGGCGTTGGACTTCCTGCTCAAGCCCTATGACAAGGAGCGCTTCCGCGCCGCGCTCGCCCGCGCGCGCCAGCAGGTGCGGCTGGTGCGTCGGGGTGAGGCGGTGGCTCGGCAGGAGGCGCTCCTGTCCGGGCTCGCGCTGGCGGAGGCCCCGCTGCGGCGTCTGCCCGTCAAGGTGGACGGGCGCATCCGCTTCGTCGACTGCTCCGCCATCTCCCACGTCGAGTCCGAGGCCAACTACGTGCGCGTCCACGTGGGCGCGGAGCAGCACGTGCTGCGCGAGACGCTGACGCACCTGGAGGAGCGCCTGGACACGCGGCGCTTCCTGCGCGTGCACCGCTCCGTGCTCGTGAACCTGGACCAGGTGCGCGAGGCGGAGCCGCTGTCCCAGGGGGAGTACCTGCTGGTGCTCGGCTCGAGCGGTACCGCCGTGCGCACCGGTCGCAGCCACCGCGCGCGCGTCGAGGCCGCGCTGGGACTGGGAAGCGACAGCGCCCGCTGAAGGCGCCGTCCCTGGTGGCGCGCCATCCATCCCGCGCCCCCTTCGCTTCATCCCCGCTTCCCGGACAGGCGAGCGGGCTCCGCGTACCTGTACGGCCATGGCGTGAGCGAGCCCGGCTCCTCCCGCCACACCCGAGAGGAGCTCACCATGTCGTCGTCCCGTCGCATCCCCACGCTGCTCGCGACGCTCGCGCTGTCCGTCGCGACGTCCGCCTCCGCCTCCGCGCCCAGCACGCCGGAGGTGCTCTCCCCCGGCTTCATCTCCCTGCCCGAGCAGGAGGAGTGGCGCATCGCCTTCACGCCGGACGGCCGCACCGCGTTCTGGGGCGTGAGCGCCGGCTTCTTCCCCGAGACGCGTCAGGCCACCATCGTCTTCTCCGAGTGGCGCAACGGCCGCTGGACGCAGCCCCGCCCCGCGTCCTTCTCCGGCGTGTACTCGGACATCGACCCGTTCGTCTCCCCCGACGGCCGCCGCCTCTTCTTCTCCTCCATCCGTCCCGTCAACGGCCAGCCGCGCGCGGACGTGGAGATGTGGGTGGTGGAGCGTCGCCGCGATGGCGGCTGGGGCGAGCCGCGTCACCTGGGCGCCGCGGTCCACAGCACCGCCGACGAGCTCTACCCGAGCGTGGACGCGGAGGGCACGCTGTACTTCGGCTCGGACCGTGAGGGCGGCTACGGCGGCTGGGATATCTACCGCTCGCGCCCGCGTCACGACGGCTCCTACGGCCCCGCGGAGAACCTGGGGCCCGCCATCAACACCGAGTACTGGGAGTTCAACCCCAACGTCCTCGCGGACGGCAGGACGCTGCTGTTCGCGTCCATCGCCCGCCCGGATGGCCACGGCTACGGTGACCTCTACGTCGCCCGCAAGACGTGGCGTGGCTGGCAGCCGGCGCGCAACCTGGGGCCGACGGTGAACACGGACCTGGACGAGTACCACCCGACGCTCTCGCCGGACCAGCGCACGCTCTACTTCGTGCGCCACCAGTACGAGCCGTTCGTCCCCGGGGAGCTCTACCACGTCCGCGTCGGCGGGCTGCTGTCCGACGACGGCACCTGCGACGTGAGCCGCTGAGCCACCGCGTGAGCGCTTCCGCCCGGAGTCATCCCTCTTCCGGGCGGAAGGGCCCCGCGCGAGCAGCTCAGCGCGACTGCAGACGCAGGTTGTCCAGGGCCACGTCGGGGTGGCCCTCGGGCAGGTCGACGAAGAACGCGACGGGCTGCGCGGTGCCCAGCTGGAAGTTGGCGCGCACCCGCTTCGCCACCGCGTCACACGGCATGCGTGGCTCCCGCCCGTCGGCGGTGATGAAGCCGCACATCATCCCCCGCGTGGCGCGCGACGTGTCGAAGGCCACGGCCCAGCCGCGCCCCGGCACGAGCGCCTGCCGCGTCGCCACCCACCGCTGTCCGCCGCGAAGCAGCGACGCGAAGCGCGAGGTCTCACCCCGGGTCCACGTGGCCGGCACCGGCACGGACGCGCCGGGCTCCAGGATGCCCACCCCCACGCGCTGCGAGCGGTACTCGAAGCCCTGGGCCAGCATGTCGGAGACGACGACCCACTCCGTCACCGCGGCGGCGCCGGAGTCCGCCTCCAGCGAGAGCTTCAGCGTCTGCGTGCCTCCGCTGTTCGCGACGAAGGTGGTGGCGACGAGCCCCGCGGCCTCGCCCGGACGGCTCTGGGGCCTGGCTCCGCGCAGGAGCGTCTGGCTGCCCAGGGTGAGGGTGACTCGCGGCGGCGTGGCCTCCAGCGCGCGGACGCGGACCGACACGCGATAGCTCATGCCGGAGACCACCCGCGCGGGCGGCAGCGAGAGGGGGCTGCTCCGCCCGACGGGCACCAGCGGCTCGTTGGGGAAGCGCACGCGCTCCCAGGCGGAGCACGTGGCCTCGACGCAGGGCCAGGGCTTGGGAAAGGCCTGCGGCGTGAGCGGGGCGCGGCGCAATAGCCAGACATCGTGCTCCAGCCACAGGTGGAGGTTGGGGAACAGGCCGGGCGATTGGGCATCGCAGACATCCGAGGCGCTCCTCGACTCCACGAGCTTGCGCGTGAAGGCCAGCCGCGCGTAGCCCAGCCCCGCGTCTCCCGGGCCGCGCGCGGTGCGCTCGGGGTCCTCGCAGAGGAAGTCGTAGTCGTGCGCCCGGAACACCCACGAATCCCACACGGCCACGGGCCCGAGCAGCTCCTCGGTGCCCAGCGCCGCGTTGCGCTGGGTGATGCCCGCGCCTGAAGAGCCGTGGCAGCCATGCAGCTCGGTGAGGCGAGCGTCCGTGCCCGTCGACGTCACGCCCAGCGAGACGCGGGGGCGGCCGGAGGGGGACCATGGCGTGGAGCGCAGCGGCAGCAGCTGGTGGGCGTCGTAGTAGTGGTAGTTGAGCGTGGGCTCGTAGCCGGCGTAGCGCGTGTAGTGGCGCCAGAGGTCGGAGCTCCGGTCCGCCGGGATGGTGTAGACCTCGTGGGTCCACGACATCGAGACGGGGACGCCCTCGCCCTCGGACCCGGCCACACCCAGGTAGTCATAGCGACAGCCGGGGCTCGAATCTCCGCAGTCGAGCAGCGCGGTGTCCGCGCGGGGGAAGGCCGCGGGGCAGCGGTAGTCGCCATACGGCCCTCCGCAGCGCGCCACCACGCGGCAGCCGTAGGACGTCGTGCCGTAGCCCGGCCCCAACGGCGTCTTGCGATAGCGCGGGAAGGTGCCCGACAGGCTCCGGGCCGTGGTCTCCCAGTGCACCTCGTCGGCGCGCATGGGGTCATACATGCGGACCTCGAGCAGCTGGTTCGCGGGGGACCACACGTTCGTGGCATCCACGCAATGCGCCGCGGTGATGGCCCGGCGCGGTGAGATGAAGGTGACACCACACGTGTAGCGCAGCGGTGTTCCATCCAGACCCAGGATGGGGGCATGCGTCCCCGGGCGCAGCATGGGCACGAACACCGTCCCATGGCTGAGCCGGCTGCTCGCCCAGGCGCCCGAGGGGGTCAGGTCCACCCGGTAGTAGTCCTGATAGGCCCACTCCACGCGCTGGTCCACGGCCTCCCCACCGGATGTGTCGGGTGACTCCAGGCGGCCGCCGCAGCCGACGAGACAGGTCATCAGGATGGCCAGATGAGAGCTCGCGCGGACGCGCACGGCGCGTCGTGTCGTGTCCATGAATGTTCCCCCCTCGATGACCCGGCGCGGCGCCCCCTCTCCGCGCGAGTGCTGGTGTCACCGGCACCCCGCATCATGCTGCGCATCTCCCCCGCCCAGAGCCCGCACGACCCGCCCATGCGTCTGTCGCCCGTCCCACCCTGGAGGTGTTTCACGTCTTCGGGATGGCACTGCTCCCGCGTCACCCCGTGTGCGGGTTTGCGTGGATTTATGCCAATGAACAATGTATAAACGTGTAATCACGGCATATCTTGCCAAGTCGTGATTCCGGCAGGGGCCGGAGTTGCTCATCCCTGGCAGGGGGCGCGGCCGTCCGCGCGGGTGTGAGAACGCGAATGCAACGCATGTTTGAAATGCGCCAGGGAAGCTGGCGCGTGGGAGTGGTGTGCGCGCTGTTGGCCCTGGGTTCGGCGTGTGGGGACGCGGCGGTGGAGCCCGAGTCACCGGTGCCCGAGGTGGTGGAGGCGGACCCGGCGCGTCATCCGGAGCGTCGTGGCATCGGCATGTTGCCGTTGCCGAGCGGGCCGTCGGCGATGGCCATCACGGTGGACCCTCGGGCGTCGCTCATCGTCACCGAGGACGCCATCGTGAGGAACTTCACGCTGCTGCGGGTGATGACGCAGCTGGTGACGCAGTCGGGTGTCGCGGGCCTGACGCCGCTGGCGCTCTTCCAGGACTGGTGGAGCACGCAGGCGCCCCCGGGCTGTCTGCCCGTCTTCAACACCTTCCCCTTCGAGTGTCCGCGGCCGGAGTCGAACCAGGCGTTCGTCAACCCCTTCATCAACCCGGGCACCAACCCCGACGAGTACATCCCGCTGGCGCTGGTCAACCGCTTCGACCTGGCGCCGGTGTCGGGCAGCGACTGCGGTGAGTACCGCATCGTCTTCGGCAAGCGCTCGGGCATCCCGGGCGGGGGCAATCGCAACCTGCTCATCTTCGAGGCGGTGCTGCCCAACCCCAACCCCGCCGCGGGCCTCAATGGCTGTCAGCCGGTCGCCAACTTCTGGGCCTCGCTGACGGGGATGACCACGCTGTCGTCCCGCATCGCCGCGCTGCAGGGCTTCTACTTCAACGGCCTGCCGGGCGCGGGCGTCATGCCGGTGGTGCACATCGACAACTACGGCAACCGCTCCGGGAGCGTGGCGACGGGGCAGGTGCGCACCAACCAGTTCATCGGGCGGCCGTGGACGCTGCGGGAGTTCAGCGTGCGCCGGACGATGTGCGGCGCCACTCCCTGCCAGCTGCGCTTCGTGCCGGTGACGGTGAAGGTCAACCCGGGTGGGACGCTGTTCAACCCGGCCTCCGGACACGCGCTCGCGCCCGCCTTCCAGAACACGGTGTTCCCCGGACAGGTGCCCGCGCTGGCCGTCAATGACATCAACCTGTTCAACAACACCATCCCGGACGCGTTCAACAGCGGGCAGAGCCACGTGGGGGTGCTCGAGAACCAGTACGTCGCGCAGTTCGGCCCGGGCCCCAGCCCCTTCCACACCAACGTCCAGGCGGCGATTGCCGCGGCGGGCAGCACGCTGACGCCGCAGCAGGTGGTGGCGCGCTCCATGGCGCTGTCGTGCGCCGGCTGCCACGAGAACAGCAACGGCGCCAACCTGGGCGGCGGGCTCGTCTGGCCACCGTCGGGCGGCTTCGTGCACGTGGGCGAGCAGTTCGACCCGCTTTCGGGGGTGTTCGGCCCGCGCTACCGCATCTCCCCGGCGCTCACCAACGTCTTCCTGCCCCACCGCAAGGCGGTGCTGGAGACGTTCCTGAACGCCTCGTGCGGGGATGCCACGTGCCAGCCGTGGGAGACGACCACCGTCTGCCCGGCTGACTGCCCGTAGTCCTCGGTCCACCAAGGTTCGGATGTGGGCGCGGAGGCATGTCTATACTCCGCGCCCACCATGACGGCGGACTCCCTCAAGCAGCACCTGCGGCGCACGCTCCGGTGGGATTTGTGGCTGACGCTCACCCCCGCGCTGCTCCTCATCGGCGTCGCCTTCGCCGCCGCGTTCCACTTCATCAAGCCCGCGCCGCCCAAGACGCTGGTGCTGGCCATGTCCCAGGACGAGGGCGGCTTCCGCTACTACGCGCGGAAGTACCAGGACTTCCTGGCCCGGCACGACATCAAGCTGGAGCTGCGCTCGACGAAGGGCTCCATCGAGAACGTGGCGCTGCTGGCGGACGAGGCCTCGGGCGTGGACGTGGCCTTCGTGCAGAGCGGCACGGTGCCGGGCGACGCCGCGGGGAACGTGGTGTCGCTGGGCAGTCTGTCCTACGTGCCCCTGTGGGTGTTCTACCGGGGCGAGCCCTTGGAGGATGTGCGCCAGCTCAAGGGCCGCAAGGTGGCGGTGGGGCCCGAGGGCAGCGGCACGCGCGCGCTCGCCGTCACGCTCTTGAAGGCGAACGGCATCGACGAGGCGCCCACGGAGCTGATGCCGCTGGAGCGCGAGGCCGCCATCGAGCAGCTCAAGCAGGGGCAGGTGGACGCCATCTTCCTCATCTCTCCGGCCGAGTCGCCCGCCATCCACCGGCTGGCGGCGGTGCCCGGCATCCGGCTGTTGAGCTTCACGCGGGGCGCGGCGTACGCGCGGCGCTTCCCGTACCTGTCGCGGCTGGTGTTGCCCCGGGGCGTGTTCAACCTGGCCGCGGACGTGCCGGCCGAGGACGTGGTGGTCATCGCGCCCACGGCGAACCTGGTGGCGCGAGACTCGCTGCACCCGGCGCTGGCGTATCTGCTGATGCGCGCGGCCAGCGAGGTCCACGGCAACGCGGGCCTGTTGGACGGCGCGGCCGAGTTCCCCGCGCCGCGCGAGACGGGCTTCCCGCTCAGCGACGAGGCGAAGCGCTACTACGAGGCGGGGGTCCCCCTGCTGCAGCGCTACCTGCCGTTCTGGGCCGCCAACCTGGTGGACCGGCTGTGGGTGATGCTGGTGCCCATCATCGCGGTGGTGGTGCCGCTGTTCCGGGCGGTGCCGGCGGTGTACCAGTGGCGCATGCGCTCGCGCATCGTGCGGTGGTATGCGCGGCTGAAGGAGATTGAAATCCAGCTCGATGAGAACCCCGGGCAGCAGATGCTCGAGGACATGCTCAAGCGCCTGGAGGAGGCGGAGCGCGAGGTCAATCGCATCCCCATGCCGCTGGCGTACGCGGAGAACCTCTACTTCTTCCGTGAGCACATCGAGGTGGTGCGCCGTCGGCTCATCCGTCGGCTCTCCGGTGGGCGGGACGGGGCGGACGCGCACGCGCACTCCGCCAGCGCGTAGTCGGCTCGGACCTCGCGCGGGGCGCCGCGCCCGGGAGCGTGGGGACGCGAGGTGGCGGCCCCGGCTCGGTGCTCCACCCGCCCGGCGCCGGCGACAGCCCGGTGCCCGTCACGCGCGCGACGGGGGCACGGGTGACTGGCCCCCTCTGCGTGCTTCGGTCGACGCTTGCCGTCATGGCCACGCGCAACACCTGACAGGCGCGCATCAGGCGCCGCCGCGTGTTCACGTGGGTGAGCCCGAGCTGTGCGGCCATGGTGCGTCCATCCAGGTCCCGCTCGAAGCGCATGACGCAGGCCTGGCGCAGGGCTTCCGGCAACTGGGAGACGTGGCGCCACAGGAGCCGGGCCCGCTCGCGCTCGAGCAGGAGGTGCTCGGGCGAGGGGGCGTGGAGGGGGGCCGTGGCCTCGGTGCACGTGTCGTCGGTGAGGTCGTCCGCGCGGCGGGCCCGTGCGCGGTGCTGGTCCACACAGGTGTTGTGGAGGATGCGCGTCAGCCAGGCCTCGGGGTTGTGGAGGCGGTGGGACTCGCGGGGCCAGGCCTCCGCGGCCCGGAGCATCGCGGCGCCCAGCGCATCCTCCGCGTCAGCGTGGTTGCCTCCGAGCTGGCGCACGCTCCTGGCGAGGAGCCTCGGTTGGTGCTGCCGCCACAGCTCCCAGAAGCGGGTCGACGTCGTTTCGTTGAGAGTCTTCACCGTGGGCTCACCCCTGCGTGTGAGGCCCCCTTGAGCAACGGCCATGCCCAGGCCTGTCCCTCGGACGGCGGCGCCCGGAGGCGTGGACTGGCATGTCAGCGTCGGGCGCTGACATGTCAGCCGAAGGCCCGGGGAGGCTGGCGTCAGACTCGACCCGGGCCTCCTCGGTGTAGCCTGGAGGAGAACCCCGGCTCCGGTGCCGAGCGTCCCCCTCATGTCGCGGCGATTCCTCGATGATGTCTCCACCGCCAGCCCCCCGCGGCGTGGCGGTGACTCCCAGTCCGCGCCCCTGGCGCCGGCGCTGACGCTGGTCTCCCATCCGCTCGCGTCGAGGGTGGGGGAGCGCTACGTGATGGAGGCCTTGCTCGCGGGGCGTGAGGTGGTCCTGTCGCGCAACGAGCCGCTCTTCACGCGCGTGGGGGAGGGGG
>NZ_SRLW01000791.1:0-246 GCF_006518215.1 Myxococcus sp. AB025B | reverse complement strand
GGACGAGGACGAGCCCGCCTTCTCCCAGGGCGGGCTGCAGCAATTCAGGGAGCGACTCATCGCGACCGAGATGGACCGCCGGCTGCTGGAGCGCACCGTTGAGGTGGCGAAGCGGACGAAGGGCTTCGACCCGAAGAAGACGCCGAAGACGCTGCGCGTGGGGGTGGACAGCCGCCCTCTGGAAGGGGCCGGGCGGGTTGAGGACACCATCAACCTGCTCGGCCACGCAGGCCGCAAGGTGGCCGA
>NZ_SRLW01000790.1:0-248 GCF_006518215.1 Myxococcus sp. AB025B | reverse complement strand
GGAACGCGCGGATCGCCGTCACGGCAGTACGCGTCTCGCCGCGACCGACGTCGCTGAGTTGCTTGATGACGTAGGCTCGGATGGCGGTCACACTGTACTGGCTCGGGTCTTCTCCGAGTGCGCCGAGGAACGGTTGCAGCATGCGCTGGTAGCGAGCCGTGGTGCTGGGCGCGACCCCACGATGCCGCACCATCCAGTCCGCGAACCGCTCCGAGAGCGACGCGAGCTTCGGCGTGGCCGGTGTCGGT
>NZ_SRLW01000078.1:0-35968 GCF_006518215.1 Myxococcus sp. AB025B | reverse complement strand
CCCCAGAAGCCCCGCCCACCGAGGGCCGCCCGGAGGGCTGCGCCGCTCCGCCCTCCTGCGCCGCGCGCACCGACAACGCCAGGCGCTTGCGCTGCAAATCCACGCTCAGCACGCGCACCGTCAAACGGTCCCCGACCTTCACCACCTCGGACGGGTCCTTCACGAACTTCGTCGAGATCTGCGACACATGCACCAGGCCATCCTGGTGCACGCCCACGTCCACGAACGCGCCGAACGCCGTGACGTTCGTCACCACGCCCTGCAACACCATCCCCTCCTTCACGTCCTCCAACGTGCGCAAATCATCGCGCATCGTCGGCGCCGAGAAGTCACCACGCGGGTCCCGGCTCGGCTTCTCCAGCTCCGCCAGGATGTCCTTCAACGTCATCTCGCCCAGGTCCGGGCCCAGGTACTTCTTCGGGTCGATCTTCCGCACCAGCGACGCGTTGCCCACCAACGCCCCCACCTCCACGCCCAAATCCTTCGCCATGCGCTCGACCACCGCGTACCGCTCCGGGTGCACCGCGCTCGCGTCCAGCGGCTCGGGCCCTCGCACGCGCAGGAAGCCCGCCGCCTGCTCGAACGTCTTGGGCCCCAGCCCGCTCACCTTCAACAGCTCCCGCCGCGTGGTGAAGCGCCCCTTCGACGCGCGGTGCGCCACCAGCTTCTTCGCCAGCGACGGCCCCACGCCGGACACGTGCTCGAGCAGCTGCGGCGACGCGGTGTTCACATCCACGCCCACCGCGTTCACGCACGAGTCCACCACCTCGCCCAGCTTCTTCTTCAACAACCCCTGGTCCACGTCGTGCTGGTACTGCCCCACGCCGATGCTCTTGGGGTCGATCTTCACCAGCTCCGCCAGCGGGTCCTGCAACCGCCGCCCAATCGACACCGCGCCGCGCAGGCTGACGTCCATCTCCGGGAACTCGTCACGCGCCACCTCCGACGCCGAGTAGATGGACGCGCCCTGCTCGCTCACCGACACCACCGGCACCTGCACGCCCAGCGCCTTCAGCGTGTCGCGAACGAAGGTCTCCGCCTCGCGGCTGCCCGTCCCGTTGCCCACCGCGATGAGCTCCGGCTTGTGCTTCTGCACCACCGCGGACAACAGCTTCGCCGCCCGCGCCCGCTCGTCCGCGCCGCGCTCCGAGTAGAGCGTCAGCGTCTCCGCCACGCTCCCCGTGTTGTCCAGCATCGCCAGCTTGATGCCCGTGCGAAGACCCGGGTCCAACGCCAGCACCGCCCGAGCCCCCGCCGGCGCCGTCAACAACAGGTGCCGCAGGTTCTCTCCGAACACACCGATGGCGCCCTTGTCCGCGCGCTCCTTCAGCTCCGCGCGCAGCTCCGACTCCAGCGACGGCCCCATCAGCCGCTCCCACCCATCCTCCACCGCCGCGCGCAGCTCCGAGGCGAACAGCGCCTGCGGCTTCGTCACCACCCGGCTCGCGAGCAGCGCCTTCACCTCGTCGTCCGGCATGTTCAGCCGCACCTTCAACACGCCCTCCTCCTCACCCCGCAGGAGCGCCAGCACGCGGTGGGACGGGGCCTGCGACAGCGGCTCCTCGTGGCCATAGTAGTTCTCGAACTTGGTCGGCTCGTTCTTCTTCGCCGGCACCACGTCCGAGCGCAGCGTGCCCCGCTTCGCGCACACCTCGCGAGACTCGCGGCGCAGCCCCGCGTCCTCGCTCACCCGCTCCGCGCAGATGTCCCGAGCCCCCGCCAGCGCCGCCGCCAGGTCCGGCACCTCCTTCTCCGCGTTCACGAACGGCCGCACCTTCGCGTCCGCGTCCTCGCCCTTGCGCCCGTCCTGCTTCCACAGCAGGTCCGCCAGCGGCTCCAGCCCGCGCTCCCGCGCAATCGCCGCGCGCGTGCGGCGCTTGGGCCGGTACGGCAGGTAGAGGTCCTCCAGCTCGGTGCGCGTCTTCGCCGCCTTCAGCGCCTTCGCCAGCTCCGGCGTCAGCTTCCCCTGCTCCTCCACGGAGCGCAGAATCGTCTCGCGGCGCGAGTCCAGCTCGGCGCGCTCGCCGGCCCGGTCCAGGATGGTCTGGATCTGCACCTCGTCCAGCCCTCCGGTGACCTCCTTGCGATAGCGCGCGATGAAGGGGACGGTGGCTCCGTCGGCGTTCAGCGCCAGGGTGCGGTCCACCTGCTCGGGCTTCAGCCCCAGTTCCTGCGACAGCTCAGCGGCGTAGGCGTGCATGACGCCGCTTCTATAACCCGCCCCCCACACGGCTCCCAGCGCGCGTCACCCGCGCCCGCGTGCCTCCCAGTCACTGCGCGACATTCCCCAGAATTGCTGGTCCTTGCGCTCCCCTCGCAGCACGCTGTGCCCCCGCATCGTCCCCTCCAGCGAGAAGCCCAGCTTGCGCGCCACGCCCTGGGAGCCCAGGTTCTCCGACAGCGTCGTCAGCCACACCCGGTGCAGGAACGGCAGCGTGAACAGGCGCTCCAGCATCATCCCCACCGCGCGCGAGCCCAGCCCGCGCCCGTGGTACGCCTCCGCCATCATGTAGCCAATCTGCAGGCGCCCGTGCTCCCGGGACACGTCCCGCGCGGACACCGTGCCCACCCACGCGTCCCCCAGGCGCACGAACCAGCGGAACCCCTTCGCGCGGGGCTCCCCCAGCGTGCCCGCCTCCAGGATGCGCTTCACCAGCACCTCCCGCGAGTCATCCTCCGTGTCCACGTAGCGCCGGGCCCCGGCCTCGGCGCGCAGCGCCAGCCAGAAATCCACGTGCTCAGGATGCGCCGGAACGAGCAACAGGTCCGAGGCCACGACACCAGTCACCATGCCCGGACTTCTAACCCGTTCCGGCGAGCGGGACACTCCCCGCGGAAAGTCAGCGCGTCTTCAGCGTGAGGCGGCTGGGGTCGTGCGTGGCGGTCAGCGTGACGGCGTTCTCGAGCCCCAGGCCCGCGCCACCGACGACGCCCTCCAGCAGCGACGGCGCCACCGTCTCGAGCGTGCGGAGCGTCGCCTTCTTCAGGGTCAGCTTCTTCTTCGGGGACTGAGCGCTCATCGTGCTGCCTTCCTTTCCAGGTGAACCCGCCAGGTGTCTCTCCGTGCCGGCGACGACACGGAGGCCTGGAGACTCATTCACGCAAAACGCCAGTCCCCAGGAAATTTTCCAACCTCACCAAAGCGGCGAAGGCCGCCACCGGGAGAAGCCTTCTGGCTCCCGGCGCGGCCCTCGTCCTCCCACGGGTGAGCGTGGGAGCGCTTCAGTGCCCGTGGACTCAGAGCTTGGTAATCGCCCCGTTCTGCACGCGGAAGTCCACGCGGGTGAACTGCGCCTGCAGCTCCGCGGCGCCGCGCACCGAGTAGTCCTTGGTCACCTCCGTGCTGGGGATGAGGTGGAAGGCGGCCAGGGCCTCGTCGCCCTTCACCTCCATCACCACGAAGCCGTGCGCGTCACCATTCACATAGCGCATGCCGGGGTTGCCCGCGGCCAGCGACTCGTTGAGCTCCGTGACGACGTACTTGTAGACGGCGCTGCCCGGGCCGTAGCCCGCGCCGATGACGGCCAGCCCCGCCAGCTCCTTGATGGAGCCGGAGGTAATCGCGGGCGCCGTCAGCGCGGGCACGCCGCCCTCCACCGACGCGAACGACGCGTGGATGTCGCCGGAGATGAACATCGCGTTCTTCACCTGGTTCTGCGCGATGAACTCCAGCAGCTCCTTCTTCTTCGCGGGGAAGCCGTCCCACTGGTCCGCGTTGAAGTAGAAGACCTGGCGCAGCGTCGGGTCCGGGATGTCCGTCTTCGCCGACAGGTCGAACACCATGGACGTCATCGACACGGAGCTGACGACAATCTTCCAGGTGTTCGCCGCCTTCAGCTGGTTCTGCAGCCACGCCTGCTGCGTCGCGCCCAGCGCGTCCTCGCTCAGCCCGGCCGAGGTGGCGTAGCGCAGGGCGGAGAACAAGTCGTAGATGGGCTTCACCACGATGTAGCGCGAGCCCTGGATGTTGAAGAGCGAGCCCTTGCCCAGGTGCACGTACGCGAGCCCCCGCAGCGTGCCCGCGGTGGAGAGCAGCGGAATCGCGGGCTGCCCCGCGGCCTCGCGCGCCGCGTTCACCGCCGTCAGCACCTGGTTGGCGTAGAAGAGCGACACGTTCCCGGAAACCCACGTCTGGGCCTTCACCGTGGCCGCGTCCTGGGTGAGGCCCGCCGCCACCGCCTGCTGCACGTACGCGCCCTGGAGCACCGCCTTCTGCGTCGCGTGCTCCGGCAGGTCCAGGCTCGTGTACGCGAACGTCTCCGACTGGAGCAACGCCTGCACCGGCGCCGGCAGCGTGGGCAGCGCCAACCCCAGCACCGACGCCTCCACCGCCACCTTGCCCGGGTACGCGTCCTCGGGGATGAGGTGGTCCGGGCGGTAGGTGCGGTAGTCGGACACCGCCAGCTTCAGGTGCTTGCCGAAGTCGAAGTCCCGGTAGACGCGCGTGTTCGGGAACACCGGCGCGCTCGCCACGTCGATGGCGCCCTCCGCCGAGGCCGTGTTGTCCAGCGGGATGTACTCGAAGAAGGCGCGCTCCGAGTTGCGCTTGCGCTCAATCTGGTTCTCCGCCGCGCGCCCGTCCAGGTACGTCGCGTTGGAGCCCCAGCTGTCGTCGGAGAACTCGTGGTCGTCCCAGATGATGATGAACGGGTAGCGCTCGTGCACCTGCTGGATGAGCTTGTCGGTGCGCAGCGTCTTGTAGAGGTCGCGGTAGTTCGACAGCGCGTTGGCCGCGTAATACGTCGACTCACCCGAGCCCAGCTGCAGCGCCTGGTCCGGCTCGCTGAACACCACGCGCCGCTCGGTGTTGCCCGACTGGAAGGACTTGTCCCCCGTCGTCTCGTAGACGTAGTCGCCGAGGAACACGATGAAGTCCAGGTCCTCGTCCAGCTCCAGCAGTCGCTGCCACGCGTTGTAGTAACGGCCGATGTAGTCCTGGCAGCTGGCGAACGCGAACTTCACCGCCACGTCCGCCCCGGCCGCCGGCGCCGTGCGGGTGCGGCCCGTCGCCGTCGTGTACTCCGTCCCGTTCTTCGTCAGCACGAAGCGGTAGTAGTACGTGGTGCGCGCCGCCAGCTTCGTCACCTTGACCTTGAGCGCGTGGTCGTTCGCCGCCAGCGCCGTGAAGTCGCCCCGGAACACGAAGTCGCTGAACTCCGCGCGGGTGGACACCTCCAGCCGCACCGGCGCGTCCGCGCCCGCGTTGTCCGGGTCCACCGCGCGCACCCACAGGATGACGCTGTCCGGCCTCGGGTCTCCCGAGCAGACCGACTGCGGGAAGTACTTCGCGTCGGCGGTGGGCTTCTTCGTGTCGTCATCATCCGAGCACCCGAATGAGGTACTCGCCGCGACGGCGACCACGGCCTGAAGGAAGCTGCGACGATTCAGACGGTCGAACAAGGTGACACTCCCAGGGGCAAGCGCTAGCGAAACGCCCGGGAGTCTACGGCCCTCGTCCATCACTCCGGCAACATCCCCGCCACGCGCCGGACACAACGCGTCGTGTCAGCACTCCGCGCCAGGGGCCACCCGCTCGCCCCGCATGCCCTGGGCCGACAACGACGACGGGGCCGCCCCCACGAAGGAGGACGACCCCGTCTGTCGAAGCTCCGCGAGGGAAGGCGTTACTTCACGGCCTTCACGCGCTGACGCTTCTCGCTGGCACCCTCGGCGGGGGCCTCCTCCGCGGGGGCCGCGGAGAGGGGCGCGCCCTTCGCGATGCCGTACTTCTCCAGCACGCGGGTCTCGATGTCGCGCGCCACCTCCGGGTGCTCCCGCAGGTAGTCCTTCGCGTTCTCCCGGCCCTGGCCGATGCGCTCGCCGTTGAACGAGAACCAGCTGCCGCTCTTCTCCACGATGTTGTCGTTGGAGGCCAGGTCGATGAGGTCGCCCTCACGGGAGATGCCCGTGCCGTACATGATGTCGAACTCGACCTCCTTGAACGGAGGCGCCACCTTGTTCTTCACCACCTTCACGCGGGTGCGGCTGCCCACCACGTTCTCGCCGTTCTTGATGGCGCCGATGCGGCGGATGTCCAGGCGCTGCGACGCGTAGAACTTCAGCGCGTTGCCGCCCGTGGTCGTCTCGGGGTTGCCGAACATGACGCCAATCTTCATGCGGATCTGGTTGATGAAGATGACGCACGTCTGGCTCTTGGCGATGGTGCCCGTGAGCTTGCGCAAAGCCTGGCTCATCAGACGGGCCTGCACACCCATGTGCGCGTCGCCCATCTCGCCCTCGAGCTCCGCCTTGGGAACGAGCGCGGCCACCGAGTCCACCACCAGCACGTCGATGGCGCCCGAGCGCACCAGCATCTCCGCGATCTCCAGCGCCTGCTCACCGGTGTCCGGCTGGCTCAGGAGCAGGTCGTCGGTGCGCACGCCCAGCTTGCGCGCGTAGCCCACGTCCAGCGCGTGCTCGGCGTCCACGTAGCCGCAGATGCCGCCGCGCTTCTGCGCCTCGGCGACGATGTGCAGACACAGCGTCGTCTTGCCGGAGGACTCCGGTCCGAAGATCTCGATGATGCGGCCCTTGGGCACGCCGCCCACGCCCAGGGCGATATCCAGCGAAATCGAGCCCGTCGAAATGGCCTGCACGTCCCGCATCAGCGGCTCGTCGTTGCCGAGCCGCATGATGGACCCCTTACCGAACTGGCGCTCCACCGCGGACATCGCCAGTTCGATCGCCTTTTCCTTCTCCTGATTCACGGCCATTTCTCTTGGCTCCTTGTATTGGCGAGCCACCCCGGCTCACCTGAACGCGCTTTTAGTACGCGATGGGTAGACCCTAGTCCACCCCTCTGACATCCGTGTTGAATCCTGCCGGTCAGCTCTCGCGGAGGGCAGCCAGGAGGACGGCCACCGCGCCTGCCACACCTGCCCACAGCCCCCCGGCATGCCCCGCCGAGCCGAGGGCCAGCAGCAGCCCGTAGCCCGACACGAGGGCCAGCAATCCCAGGCCCAGGCGGTACACGGGAGTCCGGGGCGGGGCAAGCCACAAGGCCAGCATGGCCAGCGCGCTCAGGCCCACCTGCAAGGTCACCGTGCCCTCGACCACGCCGGGACGCAGGAACTCCTCCACCATCTGGGCGAAGAGGCCGCCGCCCAGCACCAGGGCGGGGACCTCCGGGCCGAAGTCGAGCGCGCCGGGACGGCCCTTGGGGCGCGAGGCGTGGTTGGCGCGCAGGTGCTTGAGGTCCTCGGGCTGGACCTCCAGGGCATAGGGGAAGCCCAGGGACAGGAGCGCCTCCACGGCCACGGCGCGGCACGAGCGCCCCCGGGCGTCCACCAGTCCCTCCAGCCGGCCGCTGTCGAGCAGCCGGTGCAGGGTGTCCGCCACCTGACGCTCCCCGCCGCCCTGGGCGAGCTGGGCGAGGACCTCGTTGAGCCGGGAGGCGGCCTCGGGGCGCTCCGCCTCGGGCGCGGCCACGGCCTGCTCCACCCGGACGAGGACGGGCAGGGGCAGCTCCACCGGAGGCGTGGGCCGGACCAGGTGCGCTGGGGCGGGCGCGGCCCAGGAGGAGAGGTCCGTCAGGCCCTGGGGCCCGAGCTCCGCGCCAGGGGGCGTCCAGGGCGCCAGGTCCGCCAGACGCTCCTCGCCGGGCTCCTGCTCGGTCTGGTGCAGGGGAGGCTGGGTGCGCGTGGCGTCCGACACCCGGTGACTGTATCCACGCAAGCGGGTGGGCATCAAAGCGCCAGGCGCCCGCGACTTCCTCCGGGCGACAGCCTGCCGGCCCACCGGGGAGGCCCGAGCCCCGGAACGACAGGAGCCCGGGCCCCCATCAGGGGAACCCGGGCTCCGCGTGCCTCAGGAGGCGCGAGCGACGGCTACTCCACCGTCACGCTCTTGGCCAGGTTGCGCGGCTGGTCCACGTCGTTCCCGCGCATCTCCGCCACGTGGTACGCGAGGAGCTGCAGCGGAATCGTGGCCACCACCGGCGCCAGCAGCGCGCACGCCGCCGGAATCCGGATGACGTGGTCCGCCAGGCCGTCCACCTGCTTGTCGTCCTCGTCGATGACGGCGATGACCTTGCCGCCGCGCGCGCGGACCTCCTCCACGTTGCCGATGATCTTCTCGTAGGCCACGTGCGGCTGCTTCGGCGCGATGACCACCACCGGCATCTTCTCGTCGATGAGCGCAATCGGGCCGTGCTTCATCTCGCCACCCGCGTAGCCCTCCGCGTGGATGTACGAAATCTCCTTCAGCTTCAGCGCGCCCTCGAGCGCCACCGGGTGCATGGGGCCGCGGCCGAGGAAGAGGAAGTCCTGCGCGTTCATGAACTCACGCGCCACGCGCTTCACGGCCGGCTCGCACTTGAGCACGTCCTCGATCATCTTCGGAATCTCGGTCAGGTGCGTCAGGTGCTCCTGAGCCGCCTTCACCGACAACGTCCCGCGCATGCGGCCCAGCTTCACCGCCAGCAGGTAGAGCGCCACCAGCTGCGTGGTGAACGCCTTGGTGGACGCGACGCCAATCTCCGGGCCCGCGTTGGTCAGGACGGAGAACTCCGCCTCGCGCGTCATCGCGCTGCCGATGACGTTGCAGATGGCCATCGCCGTGGCCCCGCGCGCCTTGGCCTCCTTGAACGCCGCCAGCGTGTCCGCCGTCTCACCCGACTGGCTGATGGCGATGGCCAGGTGCGTGCCCTCGACGATGGGGTCGCGGTAGCGGAACTCGCTCGCCAGCTCCACCTCGACCGGCAGCCGCGCCAGCGTCTCAATCATGTGCTTGCCGGCCACGCCCGAGTGCCACGACGTGCCGCACGCGAGAATCGTGATCTTCGTGAGCGAGCGGACCTTCTCGGGCGTCAGGTTCCAGCCCTCGAAGTGGACGTCGCCCTCGGACAGGAGCATCCGGCCGCGCAGCGTGTCCGCGACGGCGCGGGGCTGCTCCCAGATCTCCTTGTGCATGAAGTGCTTGTGGCCGCCCTTCTCCGCCATCATCGGCGTCCAGTCGATGCGGCGGGTGGCGCGGTTCACCGGCTGACCCTGGCGGTTGAAGATGTCCACCTTGGAAGCGGTGACGATGGCCAGGTCACCCTCCTCCATGTAGACGATGTCGCGCGTGTGCTCGAGCACCGCGGGCACGTCGCTGGCGATGAAGTTCTGGCCCTCGCTCAGGCCCAGCACCATGGGCGACGCGTTCTTCGTCGCGACGATGCGGTTGGGGTCCGACGCGCTCACCACCGCCAGCGCGTACGTGCCCTTCACCTGCTCGATCGCGCCGCGCACCGCGTCCGGCAGGTCCTTGCCCTTCTCCAGCTCCTCCGAGATGAGGTGGGCGAAGACCTCCGTGTCCGTCTCCGAGGAGAAGACATGGCCCCTGGCGCGCAGCTGCTCCTTGAGCGCCAGGTGGTTCTCGATGATGCCGTTGTGCACCACCGCGACGTTCTTGTACGTGTGGGGGTGCGCGTTCTCGTCCGAGGGACGCCCGTGCGTGGCCCAGCGCGTGTGACCGATGCCGATGTTCCCCTTCGGCTGGTCCGCCACCACGCGGTTCTCCAGGTTGCGCAGCTTGCCCGTGGCGCGCACCACGTTGAGCTCGTTGCGGTTCACCACCGCCACGCCCGCCGAGTCATACCCCCGGTACTCGAGCTTCTTCAGCCCGGACACGAGGATGGGAGCCGATTCCTTGTCACCGACGTAACCAACAATCCCGCACATGTTCTGACCTCTCTCTCACGCCCACGCCCGCCGGAGCAAACCGAGGGATACCCGTACATCTCCGGGAGCGGCAGTCCGGCCGCTCCCCAAGCAAGAGCCACGCCCTGGCTCAACCACCCTTGGCCGCGCGGCGCGCCTTCTTCGCGGCCACCCAGCCTTCCTTCGTCACCTGTGGCGCACGTGACACAGCGAGGCTCCCGGGAGGCACGTTTTTCGTCACCGTGGTGCCCGCCCCGACATAGGCCCCGTCACCCACCTGCACCGGCGCCACCAGCTGCGTGTCGGAGCCGATGAAGACCCCGTCCCCCAGCTCCGTCAGGCTCTTGTTCACCCCGTCATAATTACAGGTGATGGTGCCCGCGCCGATGTTGCAGCCCGCGCCAATCCGGGCGTCCCCCAGATAAGTCAGGTGGTTGGCCTTGCTGCCCTTGCCGATCCGCGCCTTCTTCGTCTCCACGAAGTTGCCCAGATGCACGTCCTCTGCCAGCTCCGTCCCCGGGCGCAGGCGGGCGAACGGGCCGATGACGTTCCGCACTCCCACCTTCGCCTCCTCCAGCACGGAGTAGGGCTTGAGCACCGAGCCATCCGCCACGGTGGAGGCGCTCACCACGCAGCCGGGGCCAATCACCACGCCCTCGCCGATGACGCTGCCCGCGGTCAGCGACACCCCCGGGCCCACCTCGGAGTCCGAGCCCACCACCACGTCCTCCTCGATGAAGGTGGTGTCCGGGTCGTGCAGCGTGACGCCCGCGCGCATGTGCGCGTCGTTGATGCGCCGCTGGAGCACCTTGGCCCGCGCCGCCAGCTCCACCTTGTCATTCACGCCCGCCGTCTCGGTGGCGTCCGCCACGACGGTGCCCACCGGGCCCTGCTTCGCGGCCAGCTCCACCAGGTCCGTGAGGTAGTACTCGCCCTGTGCGTTGTTCGGCTTGATGTCGGCCAGCGCCTTCCAGAGGAAGGCCGCGTCGACGGAGTAGATGCCCGCGTTGCACTCCTTCACCGCGCGCTGCTCGGGGCTGGCGTCCTTCTGCTCCACCACCCGCGTCACCCGGCCGCCCTCGCGCAAGACGCGCCCGTAGCCGGTGGGGTCCTCCAGGACCGTCGTCACCATCGCCAGCACGCCGCCCGCCGCGTCGTGCGCGGCCAGCAGCGACGCCAGGGTCTCCTTGCGCAGCAACGGCACGTCCCCGTAGAGGATGAGCACGCGCCCGGAGAACCCCTTCAGGGCCGCTTCCGCGGAGCGCACCGCGTCCGCCGTCCCCCGCTGCTCACGCTGGAGCGCGAAGGTGAGGGGCGCCTGGGGGAACAGGGCACGGACCTCCTTCTCCACGCTCTCGGCCTGATGGCCCACCACGGGCACCACCGACGTGGCACCAAGCTCGAGCGCTCGCTTGAGGGGATACGCACACAGGGGCTTTCCGAGGATGGCGTGAAGGACCTTGGCCTTCTTCGACTTCATCCGCGTGCCCTTGCCCGCACACAGCACCACCGCCGACAGAGCTGTCATGCGGCGGAGGATTAGGGACCGGGATTCGAGTCGTCAACCGGGCGAAGCTCCGAAGTCTCCGAGGTGTTGTCGGGTCGGGGCTTTGCCTGCACGGCGACACACAGCGCGTTGCTCTTCACCGTGATTCCGAAGCTGGGCTTGAGAAAGAGGGTGACGCGGCCGGAGGGCGGAACAGACCCGGGTCGGGGCTGTTTGTCGGGAATGACCGGTGCGCTCATGTGCTCCCCCACTCGCGGCTCATGACAGGGGAAGGATGCTCCCTCTGGAGGAACAATCCAAGAGGAAAAATGTTGCCGAGTTGAAATCATGGTCCGGTGCGGACAGTTCGTGCATACCGGGAGAGGTGTAGTCGCTCAGGCGCCCCCGAGTCCCGGCCCCAAGGTGTGGGTGAGTGTCCGCCGGGTAACACATCCCCTGCGACGAATGCCAGCCACAAGGTATTGATTGCGCCCCGAGGAGGGGTGGATTCCGTGAACGACACGAGCTTCGAGAAGCAGGCCCCGCGCACGCGCGCGAAGGTGCTGGAGGCGGCGGCGCTGGTGGTGCTGATGCTGGTGGCGGGCGTGGCCCAGGCGGCGCGGCCGTACCGGGGTGGCGCGGTGGCCACGGCGTACCCACCCGCGAGCGAGGCGGCGCTGAAGATGCTCGAGCGCGGCGGCAACGCGGTGGACGCGGCGGTGGCGGCGGCCTTCGTGGCGGCCGTCGTGGGGCCCTACCACTCGGGCGTGGGCGGCGGCGGCTTCGCGCTGGTGCACGACGCGAAGACGGGCACCACCCGGGTGCTGGACTTCCGCGAGGTGGCGCCCAAGGCGGCCACGCGCGACATGTTCGTCAAGGACGGCAAGGTGGTGCCGGGGCTGTCCACGGACGGCGTCTTGAGCGTCGCGGTGCCGGGCGCGGTGGCGGGCTACCTGGAGCTTTTGGAGAAGCACGGCACCCTGCCGCGCGCCGTGGTGCTGGCGCCAGCCATCGAGGCGGCGAAGAAGGGGCTGTGGGTGACGCCCCGCTACCGCGCGCTGGCGGAGGGCCGGCTGGAGTGCCTGCGCAAGGACCCGGAGGCCAGCCGCATCTTCCTGACGAAGAACGAGCAGGGCGAGGCCGTCATCCCCCCGGTGGGCCACGTGGTGCGCCAGACCGATTTGGCGCGCACGTTGACGGCGGTGTCGAAGAGCGGCGCCAAGGGCTTCTACGCGGGCGGCGTGGCCAAGGGCATCGTGGACACGGTGAAGGCGGGCGGCGGCATCGTCACGCTGGAGGATTTGTCGTCGTACAAGACGCGCGAGCGCCAGGCGCTGGAGGGCAGCTACCGCGGCCACCGCATCCTCACCATGCCGCCGCCGAGCGCGGGCGGGGTGGCGGTGCTCCAGGTGCTGGGCGCCATGGAGCAGCTCAGGCCCCAGGGCTTCACCTGGAGGGAGCCGGACAGCGTGCACCTGTACGTGGAGGCGCTGCGGCGCGCGTACGTGGACCGGGCGAAGTACCTGGGCGACCCGGACTTCGCGGACGTGCCCACCCAGCGGCTCATCTCCAAGGGACACATCGCGGACCTGGCGGGCTCCATCGACCCGAAGAAGGCCACCTCCAGCCTGGCGCTGCTGCCGCAGGCGGCGGGCACGCAGCAGGGCTCCACGCTGACGGACAAGCCCACCACGCTGACGCCGGAGCCGGAGCGCAAGAACACCACGCACATCTCCATCGTCGACAAGCAGGGCAACGCGGTGGCGCTGACCACCACGGTGAACTACAGCTTCGGCTCGTGCGTGGTGGCCAAGGGCACCGGCGTGCTGCTCAACGACGAGATGGACGACTTCGCCGCGCAGCCCGGCGTGCCCAACGCGTACGGCCTCGTCACGGGCGAGCCCAACGCCGTCCACCCCGGCAAGGTGCCCCAGTCCTCCATGTCCCCCACGCTGGTGTTCTCCAAGGAGGACCCGAAGAAGGTGATGCTCGCGGTGGGAAGCCCCGGGGGCTCCACCATCCCCACCACCGTCATCCAGGTCATCAGCAACGTGGTGGACGGCGGCATGGACGTGGTGCGCGCGGTGAACGAGGGCCGGGTGCATCACCAGTACCTGCCGGACGAGCTGTGGGTGGACCGCTGGGGCCTGGAGCCCGCCACGCTGTCGGCGCTGGAGGCCAAGGGCCACAAGGTGCGCCGCGTGGAGCAGTGGGGCGACGCGGAGGCCGTCTTCGTCGACCCCAAGACGGGGCTGCGCTTCGCCGCGAGCGACCCTCGCAACGAGGGTGTCTCCCTGGGACAGGATTGACGCCGTGGCCGAGCCCCTCCCCATCTTCGACGCGCACCTGCACCCCGAGAGCCTGAGCGACCAGGACCTGGAGTCGATGCGCTTCTTCGGGGTGGAGCGGGCGCTCGTCGTCGCGCACCACTTCCCGGAGCCCACGTCCAAGGCGCTGCTGCGCCACTTCGACGACATCGTCGAGCGGCAGCTCCCCCGGCTGGAGAAGCTGGGCATCCGCGCGTACGCCGCGCTGGGCGTCCACCCGCGCTGCATCCCCCGGCGCGGGCTGTCGGAGGTCCTCTCCACGCTGCCCGACTACTTCCAGGGCGGCCGCGTCGTCGCGCTCGGCGAGACGGGGCTGCACGCCGGCGGCGAGGAGGAGGAGGAGGCCTTCCTCGAGCAGCTCGCCCTGGCGCGCCGCCTCAAGCTGCGCGTCGTGGTGCACACGCCGCTCTCCGACAAGGAGCGCCACACGCGCCGCATCCTCACGCTGCTGCGCCAGTCCGGCGTGCTGCCCTCGCGCGTGCTGGTGGACCACGCCAGCGCGCGCACCGTGCGCACCATCCTGGAGGTGGGCCACTGGGCCGGGCTGACGCTGCACCCCGAGGCGCTCGTCGCCGAGCGCGCCGTCATCCTCGTGCGCAGGCTCGGCAGCGAGCGGCTGGTGCTCAACTCCGACGCCGGCGACGGCGCGGGCGACATCCTGGGCCTCGCCCGCGTCACCAACCTCCTGTCCAAGGCCCGCCTGTCCGAGCGCCTCGTGCGCCGCGTCACCCGCGACAACGCCGCCCGCTTCTTCCAAATCGCCCCCTGAGCGGCCCTCGCCAGCCCCTTTTCAGGCCCGAACGGGTTGGCCTCACGACTCCGCTTTCACTGAAATTTTGCAACAAACTGGACTCCCATCCGTCCTCTTTGCGAAAGCGGGTACGGGTTAGCCCCCAGGTGGCGCGCTCCGCTTCCACACTTGCCGGTTCGGGAGGGCCTTTGCGTTTCAGGTTCGTCATCGTCGTCACGCTGCTGCTGGCGGGCTGTACGGGCCCGTCCCGGCAGGGCCCTGTCCGCGCGGGCGACGCACGAGGCGCGCGGCTGGTGCCGGACGCGGGGCGGCTGCTGGCCGTGAGCCCCTCGCGGTTCATGGAGGCGTGTCGGCGCGACATCCAGGCGGCGCGCGCGGCGGTGGCGAAGCTGACGGCGCCGTCCACGCGAGCGGCGCCCGAGGTGGAGGTGCTCACCACGTACGACGACGCGATGGCGCTGCTGGATGACGTCGTGGGGCGCTCGGGCATCGGCGCCAACGTGCATCCGGACGCGGCCTTCCGCGCCGCCGCCGAGCGGTGTGAGCAGGCGGTGGAGCGGGTGCGCACGGACATCGCGCTGGACCGGCGCGTCTACGACGTGCTGTCGGGGCTGACGCTCGCGGGCCAGGACGCGGTGACGCGGCACTGGATGGCGCGGGTGCTGCGCGGCTTCAAGCGCGCGGGGGTGGACCGCGACGAGACGACGCGCGAGCGCGTGCGGCAGCTGCAGGAGGAGCTCATCCTGCTGGGCCAGGAGTTCAGCCGGCACATCCACGAGGACGTGCGGCACCTGGACGTGGCGCCCTCGGCGCTCGCGGGCCTGCCGGAGGACTACGTGCGCGCGCACCCGCCGGGCCCGGACGGACGGGTGAGGCTGCGCACGGACACGTCGGACCTGGGCCCCTTCATGACGTACGCGCGGGACACGGCCACGCGCGAGGCGCTGTGGCGGCTGGGCCGGCGCCGAGGCCACCCGCGCAACCTGGTGACGCTCGCGCGCATGCTCCAGGCACGCCACGCGCTGGCGACGCTTTTGGGCTACCCGACGTGGGCGGCGTACGCGGCCGAGGACAAGATGGTGAAGCGCCAGGACGTGGCGGCGGACTTCATCGAGTCACTCTCCACCACCGTCACCGGGCGCGTGCGCGAGGAGTACGACGCGCTGCTCGAAAGGAAGCGCCGCGACGAGCCCGAGGCCACCCGCGTGGAGCCCTGGGAGCAGGCCTTCCTGGAGGACCGGGTGCGCGCCGAGCGCTTCCGCTTCGACTCGCGCGAGCTGCGGCCCTACTTCGAATACACGCGCGTGAAAGAGGGCGTGCTGGACCTCACCGCGCGCCTCTTCGGGCTCACCTACCAACGCGTGGTCGACGCGCCCGTGTGGCACCCGGACGTGGAGGTCTACGACGTCCTCGAGGGCCCCGTGCGCCTGGGCCGTTTCTACCTGGACATGCACCCGCGCCCGGGCAAGTACACCCACGCGGCGCAGTGGGACCTGGCCGTGGGCCGCGCGGGCAAGGCGCTGCCCGAGGGCGTGCTCACGTGCAACTTCCCCCGCCCCGGCGCGCGCCCGGCGCTCTTGCAGCACTCCGAGGTGCGCACCTTCTTCCACGAGTTCGGCCACCTGTTGCACCACCTGTTGGGCGGCCGCACGCGCTGGGCGGGGCTGTCCGGCACGCGCACGGAGGTGGACTTCGTGGAGGCGCCCGCCCAGGTGCTGGAGGAGTGGGCCTGGAGCGTGGAGACGCTGCGACGCTTCGCCCGGCACATCGACACGGGCGCGCCGCTGCCCGAGGACCTCATCACGCGCATGCGCCGCGCGGACTCCTTCGGCAAGGGGCTGTGGGTGCGCCAGCAGCTCTTCTACGCCGCGGTCAGCCTCCACCTGCACGACGGCGACCCCGCCGGCCGCGACTCCACCGCGCGCGTGCTGGCGCTCCAGGAGCGCTACCTGCCCTTCCGCGCCGTGGACGGCACCTACGCCCACCTGGCCTTCACCCAGCTCGACGGGGACTACTCGGCGCTCTACTACACGTACCTCTGGTCGCTCGTCATCGCGCGGGATTTGCTCACCCCGTTCGAGGCGCACGGGCTGATGGACGTGGAGACGGCCCGCCGCTATCGCGACAAGGTGCTGGCGCCCGGGGGCTCCGAGGACGCCGCGGACCTGGTGCGCGACTTCCTGGGACGGGGCTACGACTTCGGGGCCTACTCGCGTTGGCTGGAGGGCCGCTGACGCGTCACGCCGGCGGCTGTAAATTCAAAGGGCCCCGCGATGTGAATCGCGAGGCCCCTTGTGTTGTGAATCCGTCAAACCGGCTCCGCCGCGCTCACGAGGAGCGTGGGAGTCAGTGCACCGCGGGTGCGGACGGAGCCACTTCGGGCTGGAGGGTGATGGCCTGCGCCTCCGGATCCAACCGGACCTGCACGGGCACGCCCTGGTAGCGGTACTGGGCCAGCGAGTCCGCCGCCCCGTCGAGCAGGAGCTGGTAGCGCTCCTCCAGCTCCACCGCGATGAGCAACATGGTCTCACCCGCGTCCGCCACGCCCGGGCGGTACACCTGGCACCGCTGGAACCGCGCCCAGCGACCGTTCTGCATCTTCACCAGCTCGCCGTCGTAAGCCATGCGCAGCTCCTTTGCGTCCAATGCGACGTGGGCAATGTAGGGATCAATTAACTTCCTGTCATCCCCCCTCTTGAAAATTCGTTAAGCGCCTTTGATATCCGTGGGTTACGCGACAGTCAGGGGGGGCGGGCGAGCGAGGTCCGCGGTGACTGCTCAAAAATGTAAATTTGCTGGGCCGTCAATCCGGTTAAGGGGCCTGGCGGCGCCCGGTCTGGAGGCCCGCGCGGCGCCCGGGCCCCGTGGGGGCGGTGGCGCGGGGCGTCGGGGTCTCCTAGATTTGGAGGAATGAGGTTGCCAGGGCTGTTCCGCAAGGAGCGAACCACCATCAAGAACGCCGATGCCCAGGACCACGCCGAGAAGTTGTTGGCGGAGTCCTTGAGGCTCTTGAGCCAGGTGTGCACCAAGGTCGCGGACGCCATCGAGTCCCAGCGACTGTCTCGCCAGGGCTACGCGCACAACACGTACCTGCGCCGCACGGACACCGCCCAGGCGCCCGGCGACGCGGACGTGACGAAGAAGACGCACGAGTGACGCGGGTCCCGAGGATGGCTGTATCCCGAGGGTGGTTGGCTGTTGAAAAGTCGCGTGCCCCCTTCCGGAATCCCGCAGCCGTTCCCATCTTGCGGCCCATAGAATCCCGCGGTTAGAGACGCCGCAGCTCCCCTCTGAGGCCCTGCCATGTCCCACATCCTGGTCGTCGATGACGACGCGAGTCACCGCACGCTCATCTGCGATGCCCTCGAGGAGATGGGTTACCAAACCGCCCAGGCCGCCAATGGCCGGGAGGCGTTGGATCATCTCGAGGGCGACATGCCCGCCGCCGTGCTGCTGGACCTGCGAATGCCGGTGATGAGCGGCTGGGGGTTGCTCGACGCGCTGAAGAAGATGCCGCGCGCTCGGGGACTGCCCATCATCATCATCTCGGGCTACGGCTTCGAGTGGGAGGCGGAGCTGGTGGGCGCCGCCGGCTACATCTCCAAGCCGGTGGACCTGGACAAGGTCCGCCAGACGGTGCAGCAGATCGTCGGCATGCCGGAGATGACGTTCGTGCACTGACGCCTCCGGGCCCCGGGTGGGGTTGTCGGCGGGGTGCCGGCTCGGGTGAGATGGCGCCACTTCATGACGCCCTCCTCTTCCGATGAACTGGCCGTCGACGCGCGCGGACTCGTCAAGCGCTTCGGTTCCTTCACCGCGCTCAACGGCCTGGACCTCCAGATTCCGAAGGGGGCCTTCTACGCGTACCTGGGCCCCAACGGCGCGGGCAAGTCCACCAGCATCGCGCTCCTGACGGGCGTGTATGGCCCCGACGCGGGCAGCATCCGCATGCTGGGCGTGGACGCGGTGCACAAGCCCATGGAGGTCAAGCGCCGGGTGGGCGTGGTGCCCGAGGAGCTGAGCCTCTTCGAGCGGCTCACCGGCCGGCAGTACCTGACGTTCTGCGCGCGCATGTACGGCCTGGACGGCGACGAGGCGGCCTCGCGCGCGGCGGAGCTGCTGGAGCTGACGGAGCTGACGTACAAGGCGGGCGCGCTCGTCGCCGAGTACTCCAAGGGCATGCGGCGCAGGCTCGCCATCGCCGCGGCGTTGATCCACGCGCCGGAGCTGGTGCTGCTCGACGAGCCCTTCGAGGGCATCGACGTGCTGGCCGCGGGCGTCATCCGGGAGCTGTTGCGCGAGCTGTCGCGTCGCGGGGTGACGCTGCTGCTCACCACACACGTGCTGGAGATCGCGGAGCGGCTGGCCACGCACGCGGGCATCATCCAGGGCGGGCGGATGCTGGACCAGGGGACGGTGTCGTCGCTGCTCGGACGCTACGACTGTCCCTCGTTGGAGGCGGTGTTCGAGAAGCTCATCGCGGTGCCGGCCTCGCGCAACGCGCGCCTGTCCTTCTACGGTGAGGCGCCCGCGCCCGTCGTCGCGCTGCGGGAGCCGGCATGAGCCGCCCCGCCGTCCCGGGCTTCTTCCGGCACCTCTTGTTGTTGTGGGGGCTGCGCTTCGACATCGGGCTGAACCAGGGGCCGGGCAAGAGCCGGCTCCTGGCGGTGGGCGCGTTCCTCGCGTCCAGCGCGCCGGGTGTGTTCTTCGGCCTGTTCTTCTTCGGGCTGATGCGGCTGGGCCCGGTGGCCCGGAGCGACGTGTGGCCGTACTTCATCCTCAACCTGCTGTGCTTCGTCACCTTCTCCGTCTGGGTGACGTGGCCGCTGTTGTCCGCGGGCGTGGATGACCACTCGGAGCTGAGCCGGTACGCGGCCTTCCCCATCTCGCCGTTCCGGCTGCTCATCGCCTCCACGGTGGCCAGCCTCTTCGAGCCGCGCGCGCTGGTGTTCTACGCGCCGCTCACCGGCGCGGCGCTGGGCTTCGCGTCGGTCAACCGGCTGTGGGCGCCGTGGCTCGCGGTGGTGCTGTACGCCTTGTTCGCGCTCCTGTGCGCCGCGTGGAGCCGGGTGGCGCTGTACGCCGTCATCAACGTGCTGCGCGAGAAGCGCAGCGCGGAGATCATGGGTGGCGGCCTGCTGGCCTTCCTGGTGGCCGCGTCGTTCATCCCGCCCATCGACACGTCGTGGCTGACGGCGGTGGGCACCGAGGGCGTGGACGCGCTGGACATGAGCCTCATCATCAACGCGGCGGTGGCGCTGGGCCGCGTGCCGCCGGGCTTCTTCGGGGACGGGCTGGGGCAGCTCGCGTGGTTCCGCCCGCGCGTGGCGATGGCGGAGGCGGTGGGCCTGTTGTTCTTCGCCGCGCTGGGCATGGGCGTGGCGTACGCGCTGCTCATGCGCTTCCACCGGCAGGCGGGGCGCGCGGGGCCGCAGTCGAAGGACTCGCAGGATGGGAACCCGTTCGCGCGCACGCGCACGCGCTTCTCCACGCTGGTGACGCGCGAGGCGCTGGACCTGTGGAGAAACCCGCGCGCGAGGCTGCTCGCGTCGGTGCCCTTCATCCTGGCCATCCTGCTGAAGCTGCTGTCCGGGCGGGACCTGTTCGTGTTCCTGCTGGGGGCTTCCGCGGACACGTGGTTGATGGGCGGCTTGTGCATCTATGGCGCGGTGGTGATTGCGTCCACGTTCTCGCAGAACACATTCGCCTATGACGGGCAGGGCTTCGCGGCGTTCCTCGCGGCGCCGCTGAACCTGGCGGAGGTGCTGCACGCGAAGAACCGGGTGCAGGCGGCGGCCGCGCTCGGGATGGCGGTGCTGGTGGCGCTGTTCTACCGGGTGTACTTCGGCTTCGGCACGTGGGTGGACATCGCGTGCGCGCTCGCCGCGGTGGTGGGCGTGCTCCCCATCCTGCTGGCCGCGGGCAACTTCCTGTCGCTGTACTTCCCGGTGAAGTTCCACGCGAACCTCAAGCGGCGCGACAAGGTGCCCCTGACGGCGTCGATGCTCGGCATCATCGCGGCCAGCATCGGGTGCATGCCCTTCGGCTGGACGCTGAAGCTCGCCGGCAAGGACGGGCCCACCTGGCAGTCCGCGATGATGATCGCGCTGTGCGCGGGGCTCTACCTGGCCATCTACCGGGCCTCGCTCCCGCTGGCGCTGCGCCTCTTGGACCGGCGGCGCGAGGCCATCCTCCAGGCGGTGACGCGCGAGTAGCTCGTCGCGCCGACGAGCCCCGCGCCGCGACGCGAGCAGACTCCACGCAAGGAGCGGCTCCTTCTCCGGACGCATCGCACCGGGCGGCGTCGCGAGCAGCGGCCTTGCGAGGGGCAGCCCGTCTCGTGCGGCACCACATCAAGTAGCGTCGCCACGCCGCGCCGACACGCATGCGACTCTGGCGCCGGAGCCCCCCGCTCCGGCCGCCCAGAGACTCAGTACGTCACGCCGTGCCGCGCGGCCTGCGCCTTGACGCCCTTCATCACATTGGCGTCGAAGGCGTCCTCCTTCTCGGGGCGGCCGCCCAGCGACCTCAGTACGTCACGCCGTGCCGCGCGGCCTGCGCCTTGACGCCCTTCATCACGTTGGCGTCGAAGGCGTCCTCCTTCTCGGAGCGGTTCTTCGCGAGCCACGCCTCGCGCTCCGCGGCCAGCTTGGAGGCCTTCGCCTCCAGCACCTTCTTCTCCTCGCCCAGCTGCTTCACCTTCGCCGCGCGCGCCTTGTCATCCAGGCCCTTGAGTTCATCGGGCAGCTCGTCGGCGCTCACCCGAGCGAGCGCCCCCGGCGCGACCACCAGGTCCACCGCGCCATCCACCGCGACGGGCGCGCTGCTCGGAGCGGCGGCGCCGGACGAGCCCTTGTCCGCCGTCTTGCGCATGTAGCTGATGCGCTCCGACGCGGCCTCCGGCGCCAGCTCCGCCATCGCCTTGGCCCGCTCCTTGTTCTTCGCCTGGACCGCCGCCTTGCCGGTGTAGAGCGTCTTGGAGGCCAGCTCCGAATTCACCTTCGCCAGCTCCGCGTCATAGGGCGTGGTCACCGCCACCATGCCGCCGGACTGGTCGATGGAGTCGTAGGTGCCGTCCGTCAGCTTCGCCACGAACTTCCACGACTTCTGCGTCTCGGCATCCAGGCCGCACCGCACCGTGTTCACCACGATGTGCTTGTCGCGCGCCCGCTGCGCCCAGTGCTTGAAGTCCCAGTCGTCGTTGCGCGCCGCTGGAGGCGCGTCCCCCACCAGGAAGATGGCCTTCATCACCGTGCGGTCCTGGCTCCACGACAGCTTCGACACCGCCTCACCCAACCCGCGCCCCACGTGCTCGGGCGTGTCTCCTCCACCGCCCGCCTGGAAGCGGCGCAGGTTCGCGAACACCGTGTCCAGGTCGTCGCTCAGGTCGAAGCGCTTCGTCACGTAGTCATCGCCGACGTCCCGGTACGCCACCAGGCCGACCTTCAGGTGCGGCGTGGGCCGCCCCTGCGCGATGCGCGAGGCGATGGAGTAGATCTTCTGCTTGGCCCCTTCCAACAGGCCGCTCATCGAGCCCGTCGTGTCCAGCACGAACACCACCTCGATTTCGGGCCGGGCCGCCTTCACCTCGACCTTGTCCTGGACCTTGGGGGCCACGACGTCCTGGACCTTGGGAGCCACGTCGCCCTGCGGCAAAGCAGGCGTGGAGACCGCGGCCCTCGGCAACGACTCGGCCAGCGCGGAGGTGGAGGACAGGGTGAGGGCGAGCGCGGCCGACAGCACGGCCCGCGACAGGGACGGAAGGTCCATGGCGAACTCCAGGGAAAGGGTCTGCGTGGAAAAAGGGGTGGCCGCGCGCGCGTTCCCCTCCATCAACGGACCAGCCCGTCCAAAGGTCTACGCCCCCCACATTTCTCCGAGGAATGCCCCTGAATCCCGGACGTTGGGATGTCCTGCTTCCTTCACGCCGCCGATGTCGCTCCGCGCACGCTGTCCACCCGGGCGGCTTGCTCCACGGGGGCGGCGGTTTCATGCTGAGCCGTTCCCGGGAGAACCACGCCCATGATGCCCGTCCTCCGCCGAAGCCTCTTCCTCCTCGGCTGTCTGCTCGTCGCCTCGTGCAACAGCAACTCGCCCTACTACCGGCTCCAGTTCACCATGCCCTGGGCCGTGAGCCTCGAGCCCGGCCAGTCCACCCAGTTCGAGGTGACGCTCAACCGCGTGGGCGACCAGCCCGGGGAGCTCCGCGTGAACATGGAGTCCGCGCCCGAGGGCATCACCATGACGCCCGAAATCATCGTCCCCGAGGGCGAGGGCATCACCACCCAGATGGTCACCGTCAGCGTCGCGCAGGACATCGCCGTCACCGGCGCCCAGCGCACGCTGCTGCTGGCGAACGACTCCGGCAAGGACCTGGTCTCCGGCGCCGAGCTCTACGTCGTGGTCCTCCCGACCACCACCAGCCAGCCCGACTTCTCCATCGCCCTCGCGCAGCGGCAGCTCACCCTGTTCGTCGGACAGTCGGAGCTCACGCCCGTGCAGCTCACGCGCGCCGAGGGCTTCACCGGCCCGCTGACGCTCACCCTGGAGTCCGACTCGCGGCGCATCACCGCCCAGCCCGTCGTCGTCCCCGGTGACCAGGCGTCCGCCAACATCCTCATCGCCACCACGACGAGCGTCGCCCGCCTCCCCGTGGCCGTCACCGTGGTCGCCACCGCCGAGGACGGGCGCACGGCCAGGACCAGCCTCACGCTCGACATGCGCTGAAAGCCCCCAGGACGCACGAGGGCCGGGGAGCAGGGACCTTCATCCAGGTCCTCGCCACCCGGCCCGGGTGCGACTCGCGAACGCCCGGCGCTCGCGCGCTCAGGCCATGTCGAACAGCAGCGCCTCCACCGGCGTCTCGGCGGTGAGCACCAGCTTGTCCTCGGACGACACCGCCACGCCGTCACCCGCCTTCACCTTCACGCCGTTCAGCGTGCCCGAGCCCCGCGCCACCTGCACCCAGGCGTGACGCCCCGGTGAAAGCACGTACTCGGCGGACTCGCCCTTGCCCAGCAGCGTGCCGTGCAGCAGCAGGTCCTGGTGCACCGTCAGCGAGCCCTCCCGCCCGTCCGGCGACGCCACCACCCGGAAGCGGCCCTGACGCTCCTTCGCGTCGAACGCCTTCTGCTCGTAGCCCGGCTTCAGGCCCTTCTCGTTCGGGAGGATCCAGATCTGCAGCATGTGCAGCGGCTCGGCGAAGTTGTTCATCTCGCTGTGCACCACGCCCGTCCCCGCGCTCATCCGCTGCACCTCACCCGGCTGGATGACCGCCTGGGTGCCCATGCTGTCGCGGTGCTCCACCTTCCCGCCCAGCACGTAGGTGATGATCTCCATGTCCCGGTGCGGGTGCATGCCGAACCCGCGCTGCGGCGCCACGGTGTCCTCGTTGATGACCCTCAACGTGCGGAACCCCATGAAGTCCGCGTCGTAGTAGTCCGCGAACGAGAACGTGTGATGCGTGTCCAGCCAGCCGTGGTTGGCATGGCCCCTCTCCTCTGCATTCCGGACGTAGATCATCGCCTGCCTCCCTTTCCCTTCGAGTTGCAACTCAGATGCATCAACCTGCCCCCGCGTTGCGGGGCGCGACAGGAGCCCGCCACCCACCAGGCCCGAGGCTCCGACCAACAGCCCGCCCGTCACGGACCTGCGGGACAGCGGGCGCCCCGCCGCATGCCACTTCACGCCGCCTGCTCCGCCGCCACCGCCACCGCCTGCACGTCCAGGGTGATATCGACACGCTCACCCACCAGGAGCCCGCCTGCCTCCAGCGCCTGGTTCCACGAGAGCCCGAACTCCTTGCGCTCGATGCTGGTGCTCGCCTGGAAGGCCAGTCGCTCGTTGCCCCACGGGTCCTTCACCTTCCCCAGGAACTCCGTGTCCAGCGTCACCTCGCGCGTGACGTCGCGAATCGTCAGGTCGCCCACCACGCGGTAGTGCCCCTTGCCCGCGTCCTGCACGCGCTTGCTGCGGAAGATGAGCTTGGGGAACGCCGCCGCGTCGAAGAAGTCCGGCGAGCGCAGGTGGTTGTCGCGCTGCTCCACGCCCGTGTCGATGCTCGCCGCTTCAATCTTCACCTCCGCCGAGCCCTGCGACAGGTCGTCTCCGCTCACCACCACCTTCCCCTCGAACTTCGTGAACCGGCCGTGCACCTTCGCCACCACCATGTGGCGAACCATGAAGCCGACCGTCGTGTGCGCCGCGTCCAACTGCCAGGTCTTGAGGGCCATGTCCGTGTCTCCTTGGGTTACCGCGTCTGACCACCCATGGAGCAACCACCGGGCCAACCCGTAACCCACTGGAATCACTTCGAACACAGCACCCCGAAGGCTCCGGGCCTCTCAAAACGATACAATCACCCTCTCACCCCGAGAGCCTGTCCGGCTGCCTGGAGGGCGGGGGCGCCCCGGGGGGGAGCGGTGGCACGATGGCGCCGAGTCAGTCGGTGCAAGACCCCAGCGTCGAGGGCTACCTTTCGAGAGACGCCATGACCACCACGACCTCACCCACCCGCCGACAAGCCGCGCGAGACGCCCTCGCGCTCGACGACGAGGCCCTGCTGAAGACGTGCGAGGTGGACTACTTCATCGCCTCCGGTCCCGGCGGGCAGCACCGCAACACCACCGCCAGCGGCGTGCGCCTCACACACGCGGCCACCGAGCTGTCCGTCTCCGCCACCGAGCGGCGCAGCCAGACGCAGAACAAGGGCGTGGCCCTGGAGCGACTGCGCGAGGGCCTGAAAGCGCTCACCGTCGTCCCCAAGGTGCGCCGCCCCACGCGCCCCTCCGCCGGTGCGAAGCGACGCAGACTCGAAGGAAAGAAGCGCACGTCGGAGAAGAAGTCCCTGCGCGGCAAGGGCGACTGGTAGCTCGGGATTCCCGGGCGCCTGGCTACGCAAGCCGTTGCGGAGTCGCAAAGTTTTCATAGCCGTTCGTCCCCCGAGCATTCGGGGCTGAAGAGAAGTTTCCAGCGCCCTACTGGGAGCAAGCGGGCGTCGGAGCCGGGCACAGGGTGTGCAGTCGGGTGGCCAGGCTGACCCTGTCCCGGGTCGGCTCACCCCCCCGGTGGGAGCACCCCATGAGCCCTCGGCCCCCCTCCTTGCTGCTGCGTCGCGCGCTGGTCGCGATATGCGTCCTGCTGGCGCTCCCCGCGTCCGCGGCGGACCTCGTCACCTTCAGTCGCGGCTCGCTCATCATCCCCGAGAACGCGACCTTCCAGCAGGGCTGCGGCTCGCTGTCCGCGTACGGTCTGGTGTGGCGAATCCTCCAGGCGAACCAGCCGGGCGGCTTCAACGCCAACAACCCGGTGACGGTGTATCTGGCCATCAACGACCAGAAGACGTCCCCCAACCGGTGCGTGCCCACCAACCGTCACACCGCGCCGGCGCCCGCCAATGACGACCGGTGGAACGACGGCTGCGACTTCACCATCACCAACACCAAGGAGAACGAGCAGCCCGTGGTGCCGGTGAACTACGGGGTCCCCTTCCCCGCGAGCGGCGTCTATCCCAACGCCGCCATCGAGAACTTCACCACCACCGCGACCCAGGCCCGGCCCTACTTCACCGCGGTGACGCTGAACCACACCGTCGCCAACCCGCGCTTCACCACCGCGCGCTACTCGGGCGGCGCCTTCATCATCGCCGCCGAGGACGCGAAGAACGCCATCGACTTCATCCGCTCGGGCTCCGGTGATTTGTCCCCGGAGAAGTTCCGCACCACCTGCGCCCGGGGCTGCGCCACCTTCACCAACAACAGCGGCTGCCACCACGTGCGCATGCACCAGGCCACCATCGAGTTCACCGCGCCGGTGGCCCGCCGCATCAACCGCGTCCCGCCCAAGATCGCCCTGCTGGACCTGTCGGACGGCTTCAACAGCAGCGGGGACCCGCTGGTGAAGGGCGGCATGCTGGACGACTACCTGCGCAACGCCGGCCTGGACTTCCCGGGCGCGGGCGGCTGCCCCGAGGGCACGACGTCCGGCTGCACGCTCAACGGCAAGAAGCCCGGCCTCATCTACGACGCGCTCCACGCCAACGCGGACCTGGTCTCCACCGCGACCTTCAAGAACGGCCTGCTCAACGCGGTGGACCCCGTCACCAAGAAGCCCCGCTACAAGGTGTTCTGGGCGCCCCACTGGGAAATCGGGAACATCACCCGCCGCGAGTACGTGCCCAACGGCGACGGCGCCACCACCCAGCGCGAGAACGCCCTCAACAACGTGGAGTACTTCACCAACCAGCGCGGCAACGGCCTGTTCGCCGAGTGCGCGAGCATCTGGTCCTACGAGGCGACGCTCAAGCCGGACCGCACGCCCGTGCTCTCCTCGCGTTTCCAGGCCGAGTCCGGCTTTCAAATCAACCAGCTCAGCGGCGGCAGGAGCTGGGACGGCCGCAACTGCACGGACCCGGACTACATGGCGCAGGCGGAGCGCAACCGCGGCCAGTGCGTCATCTACCCCAACGCCGGGGACCCGTTCTCCCAGATGGGAGACTTCCGCTTCAACAACGTGGTGGGCCACACGGAGAACTACCGCGCGACGTACAAGGACGGCGTGCGGCGGCTCGCGGTGAGCTGGTACGGCCACAAGGACGAGCACGTCTACGACAACGCCACCCACGTCGGCCAGGACGCCCGGCGCGGTCACGACTTCTTCACCTTCAACCAGAAGGACAACGACCCGAAGAAGGCGACCATCGTCTACCTCGCCGGGCACGACTTCAAGGCGAGCGTCCCCGGCACGCGCATCGTGCTCAACACGCTGCTCAACCTGGGCTCGGAGCCCTTGAGCAACGAGCGCGCCCTCTCCGCGCCCGTGGCCTTCGAGGACCCCAACGGCAGCGACGGCGACGGCTCGCGCGCGCTGGTGATGGCGGCCACGTACGACGCGGTGAGGGGCTACCCGCCCGGCGCGGACACGTTCCTGCCGACGCAGGGCTCCCACTGGGTGTTCCCCTACTACCCGGGCCACCTGCGCGCCCACTCGCTCATCGGCGGCAACGCGCTCGCCACCGGCGAGAGCGCGCTGGACGAGGCCACGCTGTGGGACGCGGACACCGTCATGCCCCACCCGCGCGAGCGCAACCTGTTCACCTACTTCGGCGGCCAGGTGAAGCAGAACCCGTCCCTGGGCACCGGCCTGCGCGCGCCGCGCGGCGTGCTCCAGGTGGGCTGGAAGCCGCAGAACGTGGCCGGCACCGCCATCAACGCCAACTACGGCTCGGGCCCCAACCCCCACTGCGTGGACGTGCTCAAGCTGGGCGAGGTCAAGAACCCCGACGGCACCTCGCGCTTCGACTTCGTCACCACGCCCACCGGCGACGGCGTGTGTGATTTGCAGCAGGCGGTGCAGTTCACCGAGCAGCTCGCGGGCACCGACTTCGGCCAGAGCACCGCCGCCGTCAACAAGACCAAGCTGGCCAACGACTTCAACGCGGTGGCGCAGATGCTCCAGCGCGTGCGCGGCTTCTGCTACGCCACCTCCACCGGCAACGACGGCTCGGGCAGCCCCCTGCTCGAGCCCTCCGACAGCCAGTGCAACAACGAGGACGCGGAGAACCGCGCGCGCCTGGGCGGCTTCGTGCACTCCTCGCCCGCGGTGGTGAAGCCCAGCGGGTACATCCCGGACAAGGTCGCGCCCCGGCCCACCGTCGCGTACGCCGCGGGCCTGGACGGCCAGCTCCACGCCTTCTACGTGTCCGGCGGCGCGCGCTACGCGGGCCCCGCGGAGAACCTGTCCTTCCCCAACGTCAGCCCCGCGGACACGGCCTTCCCCAAGAACTGGAGCGCCAGCTTCCAGAGCGGCTCCACGCCCCCGCCGGGCACGGAGCTGTGGAGCTTCCTGCCGGCCACCCAGCTGCCGTGGCTGCGCAGCAACGCGGCGGCCGTCAACAGCGCGCCGGTGGTGCTGGACGTCTTCGCGGACTTCGTGGGCAGCGGCAAGCGCGAGTGGCACACGGTGCTGGTGGCCAACGCGGGCCAGAAGGGGCGGGACCTGTTCGCGCTCGACATCACCAACCCGCTCAGGCCCGTGCTGCTGTGGCACCTGGTGGGCAGCCACTTCCAGGCGGGCAGCTTCCCTCCGCACGCGCCGGTGGAGCTGGCGGACCGCGACACGGGCGGCACCCAGTGGGCGTGGAAGTGGCGCGAGGAGACGGCCCACTTCGTCATGGCGCCCCTGGACGACCCGGGCCGCCACCCGACGGGCCTCTACAACTACACGGAGATGGGCGGCACCCGGGGCCTGTCGGTGGGCGTGGTGCGCCAGGGCCTGGAGCCCACGTACACCGTCTTCGTCGGCGCCAGCAGCTCCGGCGCGCAGGGCTCGCCCACCTTCGGCATGCAGGTGTTCGCCATCGACATCGCCACCGGCCAGAAGCTGTGGCAGTGGGAGCGCGGCTACACCCAGGCCTGGGTGGACAACACGCCGCCCCACGCGCCCACCGTCCTGACGGACACCGGCGGCGCGGCGCGCGTGTACACCGGCGACATGGAGGGCAAGCTGTGGGAGCTGGACGGCGCCACCGGGCAGAACGTCAACGTGGCGCGCGCCAACCCGCCGTGCGCCACGCCCTGCAAGTTCACCGGGCTGGACGCGCAGTCCGTCACCGGTGACCGCCGGCCGCTCTCCACCAACGTGGCGCTGGCGCGCCTGCCCCAGAACATCACCGCGGGCAGCGCCCTGAAGAACTACGAGGGCGAGCTGGTGGCCCTGGTGGGCACGGGCGGCGTGGACTGGGTGCCGGCCGACGACGCGGGCCAGCTGCACCTGGCGCTGCTGGGCACCTCGCGCCGGCTGCCGCTGGGCACCTCGGGCCTCAAACTGGACGGCACCAACATCAGCGCCTCGGAAGCCAAGGGGCTGGCCACCCAGCAGGGCATCCTCCAGGAGCCCACGCCCTTCCCGCTGACGTTCGGCGCTCCGCAGCACGTGTACGGCACCATCACCGTCGCGGGGCGCACCGCGTACTTCTCCACCGCGAACGGGAAGATCGGCTCCGACCTGATGTCCGTCGAGGGCAACATCAGCGGCAAGACATGGGCGCTGGACCTGGGCAACACGGCGACGTCGGGGACGGGGGCCGTCAGCAGCCTGTCCTCCATGACGGTGGCCAACTTCGGCGGCGTGGCGGTGTTCCAGCAGGGCAGCGGCGCGTCGTCCCAGAGCCACGTCATCGGCCTGGGCGTGAGCAAGATTGCCCGCCACACGGTGAACGACCCGGCGGGGGCGAACACCCCCGAGGCGAAGGAGCAGATGCGCGTCAACGGCCAGAACGGCTTCGTCTTCCGGCTGCTCAACTGGAGCCAGAGGTTCTTCGAATGAGCTCGCAACGTCTCGCCGCGCGCCGCGGCGCAAGTCTCGTCGAGGTGCTCGTGTCCATGGGCGTGCTGGCCCTGGCCGCCGCGGGCGCGGTGGGAGGCATGGTGTTCGCCTCCCGCGACGTCCATGACGGGCAGCTCTTGCAGGCCAAGCGGATGATGCTCGACGCCAGCATGCAGCGGCTGCGGCTGGCCTCGAAGTCGAAGCTCCTCGTCGACGCGGTGGAGCGCCCCGCCACCTTCCCCACGGAGCTGGCCCCGGGCGCGGCGCCGTGGAAGGCGGACGTGAGCACGCACGTGCCGGGGGACCCCTCCTCCGGCGCCTACTTCAAGCTGTCCGCCGACGGCACGGTGGAGCCCCTGGCGGGCATCCCCGCCGGCACGCCGTGCAACGCCCCCGCGCTGCCGGACGGCACGTACTGCCGGGAGATGCTGGTGACGAAGGGGCTGCCCAGGGAGCCCGCCGTCCCCGGAGTCCTCCCCCCGGGCGCCCAGCCGGTGACGGTCTGGGCCCGCATCGTGCGCAAGGGCGACACGGCCGCCCGCGCGCAGGCGCACAGCGAGGTGTTCGTCCAATGAAGACGCGAGGCATGACGCTGCTGGAGACGATGGTGGCGCTGGCGCTCACCAGCATCATCATCGCGGCCGCCGCGGCGCTGATGGTGGCCGGCAGCCGCGTGGTCCACAACACGGAGCACACGACGGACAGCCACGACTCGGCGCGCCTGGCGGGCGAGGCCATCATGAGCCTGGTGCGGCAGGCGGGCGCGGGCGCGCCCAACGGCATCTGGGTGCGCCGCAACGGCGTCCCGGTGCGCACCAGTGCCTTCTTCGGACGCGACGGCACCACCGGCGCGGGCACCTCCGGCAACGTCACCACGGCCGACGGCAGCGACGACCTGTGGCTGGTCGTGCCGGACCGCGACTACCTGGGCGAGCCCTGCGTCACCCCGGGCGCCGCCGTGTCCGTGGTGCGCCCCGGCACCGGCGAGCTGGAGGTCAACTGCACCCAGAGCCTCAAGGCCCCGCAGCTCCACCTGGTCAGCAACATGACGTCCGCGGCGCTCATCTCCGAGCTGAACATCGTCCCGTCCACGCCGGGCGTGCCGGGCCGGGTGAACTACGCCGAGTCCGGCACGCCGGGCTTCTCCAACGCCCCGGAGAAGGGCGGCTTCCAGAAGGGGGATTTGGTGTACCCGGTGCGGCTGGTGCACTTCTTCATCGGCCCGCATCCGGTCTCCAGGCGCCCGTCGCTCCTGCGCACCGAGGGCCGGCTGGTGGCGGACGCGCTGGGCCGCCCCTTCTCCGACATGGCCGGGGCGACGCCCTTCGTCGTGCAGGAGAACGTGGAGGACTTCCAGGTGGCCTTCGGGTTCGACACCACGGGCATGGATGACCCGGCGCAGTACACCTGGAGGCACGGCCAGGGCGCCGACCATCAGGCGGGCCTGCGCACGCTGCGCATCAGCGTGGTGGCCACCGGCCGCAACCCGCGCCGCAACAGCCAGAGCTCCGCGGTGCTGGCGGACGACAAGCCCGTCACCGTGGAGAACAACGTCCGGGCGCCCACGGTGGCCGCGGACGGCTACTACCGCAGCCTCTTCACCCGTCGCATGGAGCTGCCCAACCTGGCGGCCGCGAACCTGTGAGCCCGACCATGCCCATGCGCCCTTCCCCCTCCCCTCGCGGGGCCACGCTGCTCGTGGTGGTCCTGCTCGTCACCGTGCTCCTGGGCCTGGTGGCCAGCCTGATGATGTACGCGGGCGGCGAGCGCATCCGCGCCGTGGCCAGCAGCCGCGCCAGCCAGCGCCAGAGCTGCGCGGACAGCGGCCTGCAGCTCGCGCGCAGCTACTTCGGGCGCAACTACCCCAGCTGGAACACCTACCTGTCCCAGCCGGCCGTCTATGACCCGGTGCGCTCCAGCTTCAACCCGAACCCGGCCAACCCCGCCGACCCGACGCTGCGCTCCAACCACCCGGAGCTCTTCGCGGACGTGGACGGCGACGGCAAGCCCGACGTCTACATCTACATCCGCGACAACGAGGACGAGTTCGCGCCCCTGACGGTCGACTGGCGGCGGGACAACGACCAGGTGGCGCTGGTGGGCGCCATCTGCATCTCCGAGACGCTGCGCCCCCGCCGCGCGGACGGCGCCCAGACGCCCACCCAGCTCGCGCTCGAGGGTCTGCTCAGCTACAACGGCGGAGGCGGCACCAACTGCGCCCAGGGCACCGCGGGCTCGGGCTCCGGCAACTGCAACTGACGACGCGTCGCGCGAGGGGGCCCACCCACGCGCGACGCCCCCGGCCTCCCGCGGCGACATCCTGGGCCTCCCGTCACGGAGGACACCTGGAATGCGCACGCTCGAAGACGCGATTGCCCTCGCGGTGGAGGCCCACCGCGGGCAGCGGGACAAGGCCGGACAGCCCTACATCCTGCACCCGCTGCGGCTGATGCTGAAGCTGGAGACGGAGGAGGAGCGCACCGTCGCCATCCTCCACGACGTGGTGGAGGACACGCCCTGGACGATTGAGCGCCTGCGCGAGCAGGGCTATGCGGAGCCCGTCCTGCGCGCGCTGGAGGGCCTCACCCGCCGCCAGGAGGAATCCTACGAGGCCTTCATCGAGCGGCTGCGTCCGGACCCGCTGGCGCGCCGGGTGAAGCTGGCGGACCTGGAGGACAACATGGACGTGCGCCGGCTCACCCAGGTGACGGCGAAGGACCTGGACCGGCTGGCGCGCTACCGCGCCGCCTGGGCCCGCCTGAAGCAGCTCTGAAGACACCACGGCCCGGAGCGCCGCAGCGGGCACTCCGGGCCGTCGTGTGAGCCGGCACCCCGCCGAGGAAAGCGGGACCCGTCTCGTCTTCGTCTTTCCCGGCGCTACGCCTTCGCCAGCTGGCGCAGGACGTACTGCAGGATGCCGCCGTGGCGGTAGTAGTCGAGCTCGTTGGGCGTGTCGATGCGGCACACCACCGTGAAGCTCTTCTCGCCGCCCTCGCCCGTGGCCTTCACGGTGAGCTTCTTCTGCGGCGCCAGGTCCTGCGCGACTCCGGTGATTTCGAACGTCTCGTGGCCGGTGAGGCCGAGCGACTGCGCGTCCTGGCCCGCCTCGAACTGCAGGGGCAGCACGCCCATGCCGACGAGGTTGGAGCGGTGGATGCGCTCGAAGCTCTTGGCGATGACGGCCTTCACGCCGAGCAGCTGCGTGCCCTTGGCGGCCCAGTCACGGCTGGAGCCCGTGCCGTACTCGGCGCCGGCCAGCACCACCAGCGGCGTGCCGTCCGCCTGGTACTTCATGGACGCGTCGTAGATGCTCATCCGCTCGCGGGTGGGGATGTGGACGGTGACGCCACCCTCCACGCCGGGCACCAGCAGGTTCTTCAGGCGGATGTTGGCGAAGGTGCCACGCACCATCACCTCGTGGTTGCCGCGGCGCGCGCCGTAGGAGTTGAAGTCCTTGGGCTCCACGCCCTCGGCCATGAGGTACTTGGCCGCCGGGCTCGTCTTGGCGATGTTGCCCGCGGGCGAGATGTGGTCCGTCGTCACGGAGTCACCCAGGAGCGCCAGCACGCGCGCGCCCTTGATGTCCTGCGTGGCCTTGGGCTCCTTCGGCAGGTTCTCGAAGAAGGGCGGCTTGCGCACGTAGGTGGACTTCTCATCCCACTGGAACGTGGAGCCCTTGCCCACGGGCAGCTGCTGCCAGAGCGCGTCGCCCTCCATGGCGTTGGCGTACTGGCTGCGGAACTGCTCGGGCTTCACCGACGCGCGGATGACCGCCTTGATTTCGTCGTTGGTGGGCCAGATGTCCTTGAGGAACACCTCGCGGCCGTTCGGGTCCGTGCCCAAGGGCTGCGTGTCCAAATCCAACCCCACCTCGCCCGCCAGCGCGTACGCCACCACGAGCGGGGGGCTCGCCAGGTAGTTCATGCGCACGTGCGGGTTGATGCGGCCCTCGAAGTTGCGGTTGCCGGAGAGCACCGCGGCCACCACGAGGTCGCCCTCGACGACGGCGTTGGCGACGGGCTCCGTCAGCGGACCCGAGTTGCCGATGCAGGTGGTGCAGCCGTAACCCACCACGTGGAAGCCCACGGCCTCCAGGTACGGCAGCAGGCCGGAGTCACGCAGGTACTCGGTGACGACGCGGCTGCCCGGCGCCAGGCTGGTCTTCACCCAGGGCTTGGGGTTGAGGCCCCGCTCCACGGCCTTCTTGGCCAGGATGCCCGCGCCCACCAGCACCGCCGGGTTGGACGTGTTGGTGCAGGACGTAATCGACGCGATGACCACCGCGCCGTGGCCCAGCTGGTAGCTCTGACGGCCCTGCTTCACGGTGACGCTCTGGGCCAGCCGCTCCGCGGGGACCTCGGCCGCGGGGGCCGCCTTGCCCTTGCCGCCGCCCTCGTCATCCTCGCCCTTGCTCTTGCCGGCGGAGAGCATCTCCACGAGCGACTTCTCGTAGCCGGACTTCATGTCCTTGAGGGGCACGCGGTCCTGCGGGCGCTTGGGGCCGGCGAGGCTGGGCACCACGGTGGACAGGTCCAGCTCCAGCGTGTCGCTGAAGACGGGGTCCTTCGCGTCGGCCGTCAGCCACAGGCCCTGCTCCTTCGCGTACGCCTCCGTGAGGGCCACGACGGCCTCGGGGCGGCCGGTGAAGCGCAGGTAGTTGAGGCTCTCCTCGTCCACCGGGAAGAAGCCGATGGTGGCGCCGTACTCGGGCGCCATGTTGGCGATGGTCGCGCGGTCCGGCAGGGACAGGCCCTTGAGGCCGCTGCCGTAGAACTCCACGAACTTGCCGACCACACCCTTCTTGCGGAGCATCTGCGTGACGGTGAGGACCAGGTCCGTCGCAGTGGCGCCCGCGGGCAGCTGGCCGGTGAGCTTGAAGCCCACCACCTGGGGGATGAGCATGGTGATGGGCTGGCCGAGCAGCGCGGCCTCCGCCTCGATGCCGCCCACGCCCCAGCCCACCACGCCCAGGCCGTTGATCATCGTGGTGTGGCTGTCGGTGCCCACCAGCGTGTCCGGGTACACGGTGCTGCCCTGGCGGAACGTCACCTGCGCCAGGAACTCCAGGTTCACCTGGTGGCAGATGCCGATGTCCGGCGGGACGACGCCAAAGCCCTTGAACGCGCTCTGGCCCCAGCGCAGGAACGCGTAGCGCTCGCGGTTGCGCTCGAACTCCAGCTCCGCGTTCTCCTTGAAGGCCGCCGTCGTCGCGAAGGAGTCGATCTGCACCGAGTGGTCGATGACCAGGTCGGCGGGGTTGCGCGGGTTGATCTTCGACGGGTCGCCGCCCATGGAGGCGAGCGCCTCACGCATGGCGGCCAGGTCCACGACGGCGGGGACGCCGGTGAAGTCCTGCAGCAGCACGCGCGCGGGGTGGAAGGAGATCTCCACGTCCGGGGTGGCCTTGGGGTCCCACGCGAGCATCTTCTCCACGTGCTCGCGCTTGACGACGCGCCCGTCCTCGTTGCGCAGCAGGTTCTCCAGCAGCACCTTCAGCGAGAAGGGCAGGCGGTCCACCGACGGGTGGGCCTTGGCCAGCTTGCTCAGGCTGAAGTAGTCATAGGTGGCCGAGCCCACCTGGAGCTTGGACTTCGTGCCGAAACTGTCGGTCATGTGCGGTGCCCTTCCGTGCGCAGGATGTGGGGACTTCTAGGCTCGCCTTTGACGCGTTGCAAAGGGTTCCTGCACACGCATCCGGCGATGGACGGTTGACCCAGCAAGGGTCCAGCCCCGCTCATCGGAACCATGCGTCCCGCTGGGGGAATGTCGTCCGCGACACCTCTTGCGCCACGGCGGGGCAGCCCCAGGACAACCCCGGGGACACCCCTCAGAGCACCTTGCGCAGGGCGTACAGGGCGCGCTCCAGCAGCTTGCGCCACAGGGGCCGGCGGCGGAACTCCGCCAGCGTCACCTCGCGGCAGTCGCCGCAGTCCGTCCGGAAGGACTCCTCCAGCTGCCGGCCCAGGCGCGGGTCGGCGAAGACGGCGTTGACCTCGTGGTTGAAGGCCAGGCTCAGCCGCTCCAGGTTGAACGAGCCCAGGGTGCCCCAGGCCCCGTCCACGACGGCCGTCTTGGCGTGGAGCACGCCGCGCTGCCACTCGAAGATGCGCACGCCCGCGCCCAGCAGCTTCTCGTAGAAGGCGCGGGTGACGAACTCGAGGAGGGGGTGGTCCGAGCGGGCGTTGAGCAAGAGGCTCACCTCCACGCCCCGCCGGGCCGCGTCGCGCAGCGCGGCGACCAGCCGCCGGTCCGGCACGAAGTAGGCCGCGGCGATGAGCACGCTCTTGCGCGAGCGCTGGATGGCGTGCAGGTACGCCCGGTGGATGCTGCGGCGGCTGGACCGCGAACGTCGTCCTGGACGTTTCAACCCACGCTCCTCGCGGTCACGAGGAGCGACTCCTAGGGGTTTGCAGCAGAAGGCGCCTGCACCGGTTTCAAC
>NZ_SRLW01000789.1:0-249 GCF_006518215.1 Myxococcus sp. AB025B | reverse complement strand
AGTTTGACCAGCGGGAAGAAGGCGGCGAAGTAGCCCCCACCAGCGTCGTCATCCGGTGTTCGGCATGCTCCGGAATGGGTGTTCGGCTTGGACCGGACTCAGTGATCGGTATGGCCGGAATACGCAGCTCCACGAGGACGGGCGACGCGCCAACCTCCAGTGGCCCGCGTACCTGGCGGCTCCGGCTTCCGTGCCCATGAAGCCCCAGAGGCCCTCCCACAGGGCGGCTCGCCGCGCCGCACGCGGCGC
>NZ_SRLW01000788.1:0-251 GCF_006518215.1 Myxococcus sp. AB025B | reverse complement strand
CGTCGCTCAAGACGTTGCCCATCCCCCAGGCGGACTCCACGTCCTACCCGGGCGTCAACGTCTCGGCCCTCCCCTTTGGCCGCTTTTCAGGGGACCTTCATTGGCCGGTTTTGGGTGACCACTGAGGGCTTCGACCCGAAGAAGACGCCGAAGACGCTGCGAGTGGGGGTGGACAGCCGCCCTCTGGAAGGGGCCGGGCGGGTTGAGGACACCATCAACCTGCTCGGCCACGCAGGCTGCAAGGTGGCCGA
>NZ_SRLW01000787.1:0-252 GCF_006518215.1 Myxococcus sp. AB025B | reverse complement strand
CACCAAGGGGGCCATGGAGTTGCGGTCCGCCGAGTCCGCAGGGTAGGAGTCCTCCTGTCTCGGCCCTCTCTCTTTGGCCGGTTTTGACGGGACCCTCTTTGGCCGGTTTTCACCTGACCATTGAGGAAAGGTGACCTGGAGCGTGCGGCAACACGCTCACAGGTCGAGCGCCCCGCTCAACGTGTGAGAGAGAAGCGAGGCCCCCAAGAAGTCGTACGGACGCGCGTCGGCGTCAAGTCCTGGGCTGCACAG
>NZ_SRLW01000786.1:0-252 GCF_006518215.1 Myxococcus sp. AB025B | reverse complement strand
GGCGATTCATCTTCTTGTTGAAGTCGAAGTCGAAGCCGTCGAGCGTCTTGCCCGCGTCGCGGAAGGCGCCCTGCTTCAGGCGGCGTTGGATGAAGCTGTCGCTTCGACGTGTCAGCTCGTCGTTGACTGTTGCTGAGCGAAGTGGTTGATGGAGAGCGCGGTCGCGACGAGCGCGTTGGTTGCCGGGAAGGGATGTTGCAGGCCGTGCGGAGTCCAGCAGCGAGCCGGATTCTGGCGCGCCACGCTGCGTGA
>NZ_SRLW01000785.1:0-252 GCF_006518215.1 Myxococcus sp. AB025B | reverse complement strand
CCGTACCGTCGAAGAAGAGGGCCTTGGCCCGCCGACGGCTCCTTCCCACGAAGAGGAAGACGTCGCCCGACAGCAGGTCGCGCCCCATGTGGCCCGTCACCAGCGTGGCCAGCGTGTCGAAGCTCTTTCGCATGTCGCACGGCTGCCCATACGCGTACACCGCCAGCCGCCGGGTGGCTCCAATCATCCCCCCAACTCCCGCAGCAGCCGCGCCACCTGCTTCAGCGTCAGCCCCTCCACTCGCACGCCCCC
>NZ_SRLW01000784.1:0-253 GCF_006518215.1 Myxococcus sp. AB025B | reverse complement strand
TCGGGTCCAAGCGCGTCGATGGCGAGCCGGCGTGCGAGGCGGGAGGCGAGGCTGCGGTTGCGGCGCATCGCGAGGCGCGAGTCGAGTTCGGGCAGGCCGACGAGGATGAGGGAGAGGAGCGCCTTGGTGTTGCGAGGCGGGCTGGTTGATGGACGAGCGAGCCGCCTGATTGATGGGCATCACCGAGCGCGAGCGTCAGCGCGCGCGCCCGGTGATGGGAGTGGCCTAAAGAGCGGCGGAGTCGGTGTCGAGC
>NZ_SRLW01000783.1:0-253 GCF_006518215.1 Myxococcus sp. AB025B | reverse complement strand
GGAACGCGCGGATCGCCGTCACGGCAGTACGCGTCTCGCCGCGACCGACGTCGCTGAGTTGCTTGATGACGTAGGCTCGGATGGCGGTCACACTGTACTGGCTCGGGTCTTCTCCGAGTGCGCCGAGTGTTGCGAGGCGGGCTGGTTGATGGACGAGCGAGCCGCCTGATTGATGGGCATCACCGAGCGCGAGCGTCAGCGCGCGCGCCCGGTGATGGGAGTGGCCTAAAGAGCGGCGGAGTCGGTGTCGAGC
>NZ_SRLW01000782.1:0-253 GCF_006518215.1 Myxococcus sp. AB025B | reverse complement strand
GCTCGACACCGACTCCGCCGCTCTTTAGGCCACTCCCATCACCGGGCGCGCGCGCTGACGCTCGCGCTCGGTGATGCCCATCAATCAGGCGGCTCGCTCGTCCATCAACCAGCCCGCCTCGCAACAGTTGACGAGCGCGGAGAGGAAGTCGAGCGGAGCGAGCTTCTCGGCCTGGGCCTGGAGCAGGCGCGCCTCGAGGGCCTGGGCCATGCCGGACAGGCGCAAGGTGGTGAGGGCACGGGTGATTTCGACG
>NZ_SRLW01000781.1:0-253 GCF_006518215.1 Myxococcus sp. AB025B | reverse complement strand
GCCTCGCACGCCGGCTCGCCATCGACGCGCTTGGACCCGAGGACACCGCGGAGTATCTCCGCCTGCGCCTGAAGAACGCGGGCTGCGAGCGAGAACTCTTCGCCTCCGACGCCATGGCGATGCTCCAGGTCGTGTCCCTATAAGTGTGTAGATGGCGAGGAGGGACGAGCGGGAAAGAGGGAAGCTCCTCGGTGAAACCAACCGAACCGGTCTCCTCCTGACAGAGGAGCCGAGGAGTTCCCCGACGTGGACG
>NZ_SRLW01000780.1:0-253 GCF_006518215.1 Myxococcus sp. AB025B | reverse complement strand
CGTCCACGTCGGGGAACTCCTCGGCTCCTCTGTCAGGAGGAGACCGGTTCGGTTGGTTTCACCGAGGAGCTTCCCTCTTTCCCGCTCGTCCCTCCTCGCCATCTACACACTTATAGGGACACGACCGATTCCGGCCCGAGTGCGCAAGCCCCGGGACAAGGCGAAGGTGGAGCAAGGCGTGCTGCTGGCCGAGCGGTGGATTCTGGCGGCACTGCGCCACCGCACCTTCTTCTCGCTGGAGGAGGTGCGCCAG
>NZ_SRLW01000077.1:0-36106 GCF_006518215.1 Myxococcus sp. AB025B | reverse complement strand
CCCGGCACCTCACCCCGGACGATGGCGCGCAGGTACTCCAGCCCCGACATCGTCTTCGCCGCCGCCACCCCCTCCCGGTAGTCCCGCCACGTCACCGTCCGGGTCCGCGCGTCGCTCTCCGCCTCGCTCATGGCCTCTCCCTCGATGAAATGATGGCCGTCATCGTCCCAGGACCGGACATCCACACGTTCCTCGACAATGAGGCTTGCCAGATGGAATGATACTCATAATACAAAGAGGCATCGAGCGCACGTCGCGAAGAGGGAGGGCCCACGGACGGCCGGACCGTGTGTTCTCCTGGCGTGCCATGCAAGGGAGCGGCGGATGCAGAAGCGGCGCGTGGTGGTGACGGGACTGGGGCTCATCAGCCCCTGCGGGACGGGCGTGGAGAAGAGCTGGGAGGCGCTGGTGCGCGGCCAGAGCGGCGTGGGCCCCATCACCCTCTTCGACGCGAGCGCGCTCGACTGCCGCATCGCCGGCGAGGTGAAGGACTTCAAGGTCGAGGACCACATCGAGCGGCGCGAGGCCCGACGCATGGACCGCTTCGCCCACTTCGCCGTGGTGGCCTCCGACATGGCCCTGGAGGACTCGGGCCTGCAAGTCACCCCCGAGAACGCCGAGCGCATCGCCACCATCATCGGCTCGGGCATCGGTGGAATCGGAAGCCTGGAGGAGACCTTCCGCCGCACCCTGGAGAAGGGGCCGGACCGCATCAGCCCCTTCTTCGTCCTCCAGATGATCATCAACATGGCCCCCGGCTACGTGAGCCTGCGCCATGGCCTCAAGGGCCCCTCCTGGGCGCCCAACTCCGCGTGCTCCACCAGCGCCCACGCCATCGGCGAGGCGATGCGCGGCATCCAGCGCGGTGACTTCGACGTGGCGATGGCCGGGGGCGCCGAGGCCCCCATCTCCCTGCTCGGCGTCGGAGGCTTCGCCGCCATGCAGGCCTTGTCCCTGCGCAACGACGCGCCCCACGCCGCCAGCCGCCCCTTCGACGCGGACCGCGACGGCTTCGTGCTCGCCGAGGGCTCCGGCATGCTCGTCCTCGAGGAGCTGGAGCATGCACGCGCCCGGGGCGCCCGCATCCACGCGGAGCTCACCGGCTACGGCGCCAGCGCCGACGCGTACCACGTCACCGCGCCCGCCCCCGAGCACGAGGGCGCCCAGCGCAGCATGCGCGCGGCCCTGAAGGACGCCGCCTTGCGCCCCGCCGACATCGGCTACATCAACGCGCACGGCACCTCCACGGACGTGGGCGACCTCATGGAGGTCCAGGGCATCCACCACGTCTTCGGCGACGCCGCGCGCTCCGTCGCCGTCTCCTCCACCAAGTCGATGACCGGCCACATGAACGGCGCGGCGGGCGCCGCGGAGGCCGTCATCAGCATCCTCGCCCTCACCCGGGGCCTGCTGCCGCCCACCATCAACCTGGAGCGGTTGGATCCACGCATCGACCTGGACTGCGTGCCCAACACCGCCCGGCCCGCCCAGGTCGACGCCGTGATGAGCAACTCCTTCGGCTTCGGCGGCACCAACGTGTCGCTCATCTTTCGAAGGCTGAGCCCCTGAGCCCTGTCCCGCATCATCCCTGTAAACCGCGAAAACTCGTTTACCAACGCACGCGAACCGCATGCCGCATCGCGGCGGTAAACACTTGACAAGGTGCGTCGAACACCGCCCCGGACGCACATCCACGCGAGAATAAAGCGCAACGATTACATGTGGTTGCACATACTCGACAGGTATCGGACAGGTGGCAGACGGCTGTTCCGTCGCCGGCCGCACAGGGGGAGCGCGGTCGAAAAACGCTGATTGCAAATCGGTAAATCGATTTGCAAAGTGGTTGAAAGGGTCCATGAGGCGCGAGGGCCAGGCGCGCCCTTGGGTGGATCCGACTCAGCCATGAACGACAACGCACTGAACGCCAACGTGGGCCTGAAGCTCCGGGGTCTGCGGCTCGCCCGCAACATCAAGCAGGCGGACGCGGCGAAGGACCTGGGGGTCTCCCCCGCCTACTTGAACCTCATCGAGAAGGGCAAGCGCGTGATGCCCTTCCCGCTGCTCTGGAAGGCCCTGCGCTACTTCGACCAGGACCCCGAGCAGTTCATGTCCACGCTGGGCGAGGGCCGGGTGGACGAGGCGCTCGCGAAGCTGCTCGACGAGCCGCTGCTCAAGAGCCTGGACATCGACCCGGAGTCGCTCCAGTCGCTGTCAGCCGAGCCGAAGCTCGCCGGCACGGTGGCCGCGCTCTTCAACCTCTACAAGAACACGCGCACGCAGTTGGAGAACGTGCTCGCGCAGCTCAACGTGGAGGAGCGCACGCGGACGCAAGGCAGCAGCGCCGGCAACGGCACCGTGCCCGGCGTGCGCTTCGACTACTCGCCCTTCGACGAGGTGAGTGACTTCCTGGAGACGCACCGCAACTACTTCCCCGAAATCGAGGAGCAGGCGGAGGCCCTGCGGCGCGACGTGAGCCTGGAGCGTCAGCTCACCAGCGGGCAGCTGATGCAGCTGTTGGAGAAGCGCTTCGGCTACCGCGTGCTCATCGACGCTTCGCCCAGCGGCTCGTCCGTGGTGCGGCGGCTGGACCCGGAGGAGCAGACGCTCACGCTGTCACCGGACCTCACCGAGCAGCCGCTGAAGTTCCAGATCGCCGCGTCCATCGGCCTGCTCATGCTGGACAAGGAGAAGCTGGTCGAGCGCATCCTCGGCGCGGGGCGCACCCGGCACGGCGAGACGACGCGGCTCATCAAGGTGAACCTGGCCAACTACTTCGCCGGCGCGCTGATGCTGCCGTACGGGGACTTCTTCAAGGAGGTGCAGCGCACGCGCTACGACGTGGAGCTCTTGTCGAGCATCTTCGGCTCCACCTACGAGACGGTGGCCCACCGGCTGTGCAACCTGTCGGACCCCAAGCGCCCGGGCATTCCGTTCCACTTCCTGCGCTCGGACATCGCCGGCAACATCTCCAAGCGCTACAGCGGCACCGGCATCCGCTTCGCGAGCGGCGGCGGCAGCTGCGGCAAGTGGGCCGTGCACCTGGCCTTCCTCAACCCGTCCCAGCTCACCCGGCAGTATTCGATGATGCCGGACGGCACCACGTACTTCTGCTTCGCCAAGGTGCAGCTGCAGCCGACGGAGGGCTCCATCGTCAAGGGCACCGCCTACTCCATCGGCCTGGGCACCCACGCGGAGAACGCCAAGTACCTGGCGTACGGTCTGCCCACCAATGACTTGCGCAAGGATGCCATCCCCTCCGGCATCTCCTGCCGCTTCTGCGAGCGCACCGACTGCAACCAGCGCGCGGCGGCCAGCTACCGCTTCGCCTTCGCGTTCGACGAGTACACGAAGAAGGACTGCTTCTTCTCCCCGCTGCTGGGCTACGAGCAGGCCGACAAGGTGGAGAAGGAGCGCCACGTCGGGGGGGCCCACGGCGCCACTGGAAATGGCGGGGGCGCGCAGCCCGGCGTCAATGGCGCTGACGGGAGCGAGAAGCACGATTCGTTGGACAAGGCGGCCCGGCGCCGCAAGGGTGGCGACGCGTGAGCATGCACCCGCCCGAAGACACCGAACGCGCCCATCTGCTGGAGGCGCTCCAGAAGCAGAAGAACCAGCTGGCCACCCTGCGCATCACCGGCACGCCCACCACCGTGGGCCAGGGCCTGGTGAGCCTGGCGGAGCTGCACGGCCTGCTCGAGGACCACGCCGCCAGCCGCCAGTGCTACGAGGAGGCGCTCGGGATGTTCCAGGAGGCCGGCTACAAGCCGGGCCTGGCCCAGGCGTACTTCGGCATGGGCGTGGCCAAGGCGAACTTCGAGGACCACCGCGGCGCGCTGGAGCTCATCGCCAAGGCCGCGATGCTCTTCAACGAGACCAAGGACCGCGAGGGCGAGGCGATGTGCCGCGCCTGCGTCGGCGAGTCCCTGCGCGCGCTGGGTCAGCCCGAGGCCGCCGAGGAGAAGTACCAGGAGGCGCTCATCCTCTACCGCCAGACGCGCAACACCGGGCGCACCGCGCGGCTGCTGCTCGACATCGGCGACATCCGCATGGAGAAGGCCGAGTACGAGCCGGCCCGGAAGCGCTTCCTCGAGGCGATTCCCCTGCTGGAGCAGGGCGATGACCCCGAGGCGCTCGCGCTGGGCCACCTGCTGCTCGGCGAGTCCGAGGGCCTGCTGGGCAACCACGAGGGCGCGCGCTCGCACCTCTTGCGCGCGGTGGAGCTGTACCAGGAGCTGCACGACCACGTGCACGAGGCGCGCGCCCGCTGGGACCTGGGCCTGTCCTGCTACTACACCCAGGACCTGCCCGCGGCCCGGGAGCAGCTGGAGGCCGTGCTGCCGCTCTACGAGGAGCAGGGGCGCATGGACGAGGTCGCCAAGGTGCGCAACATCCTCGCCCACTTCGCCGCCCGGGGCGCCTGAAGCGCCCCACCGCCTCACGGGGTGCCGCGCGTCACGCCTGGATGCCGGCCCCCACCGCCAGGGCCAACAGGCCCAGCACGCCCGCGGCGATGACGGCGTAGCGCCACTCTCCGCGCAGGCCCAGGAGCGTGCCCGCCACGCCCAGCCGCGCCACCGGCGTCACCAGCAGCAGTGACGCCGCCGCCTTGCGAAGCTGGTCGATGGCCACGTGCGTGCTCTCCGAGCCCGGCAGCGCCTCCAGCCCCAGCGACAGCACGAACATGCCGCCGCTGAGCACCGCGCCCACGCGCAGCACGCGGGCAATCCACCGGTCTCCGGCCAGCGCCCTGTCGCGCACGCGCGGGGTGCTCGGCGCGGGTGCCTCCAGGGTGCTCGCGGTGACGGGCTCCGACTCCAGCTCCGGCGCCGTCTCCACCGCGGCCGGAGCGGACGTCGCCGCCACCGCGTTGTGCGTCAGCCTCGCAGGCTCCGCCATCACCGCCGAAACCGTTGGAGGCTCTTCTCCGTCCGCGTCCTCCCCCCTCACTCCCAGATGCTCGGCCACAGTCCCGCCCCTCCCTTCCACAACATCTGCCCCGCCACCGTCAGCAGCACCAGCGCGAACAGCCGCTTGAGCACCGCCGTGGGGACCTTCGGCATCAGCCGGCTGCCCACATAGGCTCCAGCCAGCACGCCCACCACCAGCGGCGACACCAGCGCCAGATTGAGGTGCCCGCGCAGCGCGTACGCGGCCACGCTCGCCGCGCCCGTCACGCCAATCATCAGGTTGCTCGTGGCGCTGGCCACCTTGAAGGGCACGTGCATGCCGTAGCTCATCAGCGGCACCTTCAGTGGCCCTCCGCCGACCCCCAGCAGCGCGGACAGGCCACCGGCCACGAACGAGCCGGAGATGCCCAGCGGATAGTTCGTCGGCTGGTAGTCGTCCAGCGTCGCCGGCTCGCGTCGGGGCGAGCGCAGCAGAATCATCTGCAGGGCCACGTAGAGCGTGAACAGGCCGAACACCACCGCCACCATCGCCGGCGCGATGAGCGCCGCGACGAGGCCCCCCGCGATGGCGCCCAGCACCGTGGCCAGCTCCAGCGTCAGCCCCAGCCGGATGTCACTCAGGTGGTTGTCCACATAGCCGGCGGCGGCCGCGCACGAGTTGGCCACCACGCACATGAGGCTCGCCGGCACCGCCTCCTCCAGCGGCAGCCCGAAGCCCAGCACCAGCGCGGGCACGAGCACGATGCCGCCCCCGATGCCGAGCATCGCTCCCAACGCCCCCGCGAGCCCGCCCACCACCATGAGGAGAAGTACCGTCATTCCTCCACGAGGATAGGAGCGGTGAGCCGCCTCGCACAGCGGCATTCCCCGACGGCAGGCAGGCTCGGCAGGACGGTTGCTCTGCGCGCGAAACGCCCTGGCACCGCAGGGCGTGGGGCGGGTGCGTCAAGCCGCTCGAACCCCCAGCGTTCCCTCGGGGAAGGCCTCCAGGAAGCGCGCCCGCGTCCGAGGCGTGAAGGTGCCCCTGGCCATGTAGCCGTGCAACCTCCGAAGGACTCCACGCGCCGACTCCAGCGCACCTTCGACCTCCTGGGCGAAGTCGAAGGTGTCGTTGCGATACAGCTCCTGGAAGGACAGGCGGGCGAAGGCGGGCAGCGCGCGCGTGCGGCCCACGGGGCTGGAGAGGAAGAGTCCGGAGACGTACAGCCCGCGCACCCAGCCATCCACGTCCGCCTTGGAGGGCGCCTGCCCCACGCGCTCCTGCGAGGACAGGCGCACCAGTTCGTAGATGCCCCGGCCGATGCCGCGCCACGGGAAGCCCGGGCTCTTCACCACCTGACACTTCTCGCGCAGCCGGGGCGTGCCGAGCAGGTCCACGCCGTGCAGCTCGCGCAGGTAGAACAGCGTCTGCGCCCACTCGATGTCGCGGTGCGCGGCCAGCGCCCGCTCGCCCCGCCGGCGGTGCTTCACCACGAGCTGGTCGACGATGGGGTGCAGCCGGCGGTCCATGCACAGGTGCGTGAAGTAGCCGGACAGCAGGGCCAGTCCCGGCTCGGTGCCCACCAGCGCGCCCGTGGCGACGAGCTCCGCCATCTTCAGGCCGAAGCCCACCGGCGCGCGCTCGTGGTACAGCCGCGAGAACAGCGGCATCTCGCGCTCGGGCAGGAAGGCGGCGAGCCCGCCGCGGACGCCCTCGCACAGGGGCAGGTCCGGCAGCGCCGCGCCGAAGCGCGCGTAGGGCAGGTCCTCCGAGAGCGCACGCACCCACTCCGGAGGCAGCTCTCCGGGGTTGGCGGCCAACCGTTCGATGGCGGTCAGATGCATCAGCAAGGTGGGCATTGCCTGACTGCTACCCAGCCCCTCGCGGCAATGCAACGCTCGAATGAAATCCAACGCTTTGCGTGCAACAGGGCGGGCGTTACAGTCCGCGACCTTTCGTCTTCCCTCATCCGTTCAGGAGTCCATCGGCCCATGAATTTCTCCTTCGTCTCCGGCGACGCCTCCCTTGCGAATGGCGAGCTGCTCGTCATTCCGCTCTTCGAGGGTGAGCTGGGTGAGGGTGCCCCGGCGGGTCTCGTCGCGGCGGACAGCGCGCTGGAGGGCCGCCTGCGCGGCGCCGCCACCCAGGAGGGCTTCAAGGCGAAGGCGGACCAGTCCCTGGTGATGCACACGCTCGGCCGAACCCCGGCGGGCCGGGTGCTGCTGTTGGGCCTGGGCAGCCGCGCGCGCTTCCACCCGGAGGTGCTGCGGCTAGCCGCCGGACGCGCGGCGAAGACGGCCCAGCGGCTGAAGGTGGCCTCGCTCGTGGTGGCGCTCCCCGTCACGGACGCGCAGGCGGACGCGGTGCGCGCGGTGGTGGAGGGGCTGGAGCTGGGCGCGTACAAGTTCGACAAGTACAAGTCCTCCGCGCGCGAGGAGAAGGGCGCGAAGAAGCCCGTCAAGGTGTCCCTGGTGCTGCCCGAGGGCGTGGAGAAGTCGCGCGACCTCGAGGACGCGCTCGCGCTGGGCAAGCGCGTGGCCGAGGCGACCAACTGGGCCAGGGATTTGGTGAACGAGCCGCCCAACGCGGTGACGCCCACGGTGCTGGCGGAGGCTGCGCGCAAGTCCGCCAAGGAGCACGGGCTGAAGATCACCATCGGCGGTCAGCGCGAAATCGAGAAGCTGCGGATGGGCATGTTCCTGGGCGTCACGGCCGGGAGCACCGAGGAGCCGCGGCTCATCCACGTGGAGTACACGCCGAAGAACGCGCGCGACGCGAAGCGGCCTCCGCTGGCGCTGGTGGGCAAGGCCATTACGTTCGACTCGGGCGGCCTGTCGCTCAAGCCCACCGAGGGCATGGTGGACATGAAGACGGACATGGCGGGCTCGGCCGCGGTGCTGGGCGCCATGCAGGTCATCGCCCAGCTCAAGCCGCCCTTCCCCGTGCATGCCTTCATCGGCGCGTGCGAGAACATGCCGGCCGGCAACGCGTACAAGCCCGGTGACATCCTCACGTCGCGGCTGGGCAAGACGGTGGAGATCACCAACACGGACGCCGAGGGCCGGCTGGTGCTGGGCGACATGCTGACGTGGGCGTGTGAGCACAAGCCGTCCGCCGTCATCGACCTGGCCACGCTCACGGGCGCGTGCATCGTCGCGCTGGGCAACTACATCGTCGGCGCCTTCGGTGACGACGACGACACCGTCAACCAGGTGCTCCAGTCCGCGCGCACCGCGGGCGAGGAGATGTGGCGCCTGCCGGTGAGCGAGCTGCAGAAGGACGCGCTGCGCTCCGAGGTCGCCGACATGAAGAACTCCGGCGAGCGCTGGGGCGGGTCCATCAACGCCGCGCTGTTCCTCAAGGAGTTCGTCGGCGACACGCCGTGGGTGCACCTGGACATCGCGGGGCCCTCCAACAGCCCCAAGGAGCGCGGCTACCTCTCCAAGGGCGGCACTGGCGTGGGCGTGCGCACCCTGGTCGAGTGGGTGCGGCTGCGCGCACAGACGCAGGGCGAAGAGGTGGCCGAGGCCCCCGCGAAGCCCGCTCGCCAGGCGCGCGGCGCGAAGAAGTCCACGCGCGGCTGACGCCTCCTGTCGGCGGTGTCCGCGAGCCCCACGCCTTCGTGGAGCTCGTGGCAGCGGCGCTTGCGCGGACCGCGCAGGCGCGTGGCGCTGCGTGAGGATCGGGCGCGCCAGGCGACCTCCAGCGACGGAGGAAGCTCAGGGACGCGCGGCCTGAGGCACGGTGCCCGGCAGCGGCTTCTTGCGCGCGGCGCGGACGCGCCTGGCGACCTCTAGCGGACGGAGGAAGCTCAGGGACGCGCGGCCTGAGGCACGGTGCCCGGCAGCGGCTTCTTGCGCTCCGGCAGCGGCCGGATGCCCTGGATGAGGGCATCCACGTTCTGGATGTCACCTGCGGTCGCCAGCGCGGGCCAGGTGGCCAGCATCATCAGCACGCGGCCCTCCTGCCCCTCGCGCACGGCGACGCGGCCATGCACGCCCTCCCCCACCTGGAAGTCGAAGCCCACCGCCTTGTCCGACAGCGCGAGCGGCACCGGGTCCGTGGTGGTGAAGCCCGGCTGCTGACGCAGGCCCTCCGCGAGCCGCTCGGCGAACTGGGTGGGTGACACCACCTCCGGCGCCACCTGCAGCACCACCTGCGCGTTGGAGGGCGGGTGGCGCAGGACGACGGGAATCGCCAGTCCCTCCGGCGTGCGCTCGTTCGTCACCACCAGGTGCCACTCGTCGCTGGGGCGGATGATTTCGAACCCCAGCTCCTCGTCGACGTAGGGCCCGGACACCGACGCCGTCTGCGCCGCCACCGGGGGACCGGAGCCGCCCGTGCCCGGCTCCGTCGCCGCCGCGTCGGCCTTCACGGCCTGGCGCGAGCCACTGCACGCCGTGCCCAACACCAGGAAACCCCACGCCAGCTTCCGCAGAACACCCATGACACGCATCCCCCGACCACCAACGCCGTGGTCGCGAACGTGGCCATGTGGCGCCTGCTAGGCCAGCCCTCCCTGGAGGGTCCGGTAGGTGTTGGACAGCCGCTCCGCCACGTCCGGAGGCAGCACGTTGCGCGCGGTGAACAGCGCGTAGGACACGATGGCGTCCAGCGCCTCCAGCGTCAGCGCCCGCGCCACGGCCTCACCACCGGACGCAAGGTTCGCCCGCAGCCGCGTCACGTCCACCCGCCCGTCCGGCCCGAGCACCACACCGGAGAACGCGTCCTCCAGCCCCGAGGGCGGCGCGTCGAGGAAGCCGCGCATCAGGTCCACGTCCTGCCCCGCGTCGCGCAGCGCGCGGTGGATGAGCGACAACAGCAGGTTGTAGCGCTCCTCCGCGGACAACAACTCCCAGGCCATGCCCTCCACCGCGGGCGGCGGAGGCACGGGCGGCGCCGCGGGCTTCACCTGGAGGTGCCCGCCCCGCACGCACTCCTCCAGCCACGTGAAGAACGCGTGCGCGCCGCTCTCGCGCACGAGCCGCAGCTCGCCCACCGTCGTGCCCGAGCCCATCCGCTGGAAGAAGCGCTCCTCACCCGCGCGCGCGCCAGCAGGGCCCACCTCCACGCGCGTGTCGTCCGGATAGCGGCGCCTGAGCCGCGACAGCTCCTCCGAGCGCTTGATGCCGGTGAGCACCAGATCCCGCGTGCGCTCCGGCAGCTTCACCACGTCCGCCATGGGCGCGGGCCCCTCGACGAACAGGAAGCTGCCCTCCGTCAGCTCGAAGAGGCTCAGCACCACCTCGCGCACCACGTACGTCATCGCGCTGTAGAGGTTCGCCTCGGAGACCATGCCCTCGGACGTGAGCACCTGGCCGATGCGCCGCGACGGCGTCACGCGCGAGAGCGCCTGCGTGAGCTGCGCCTGCGTCACCAGCCCCAGCCGCACCAGCACCGCGCCCAGCCGCTCCCAGCGCTCCGTGGACGTGGCGAACACCACCTGCCCGTCCCGGAAGGACACCGTCCTGCGAACGGCGCCGTGCTGCACCGCCAACAGGCCGCTGCGGATGCCCGTCAGCACGTGGGCGAAGACCTCCTCCACGGACAACGTCCCGAGCGTCCCGGCCAGGAAGCCGGCGAAGCCCGAGGGCTCATGGAGGAGCACCATCCCCTCCGGCCCGTGGAACCAGGCCGAGAGGGGACGGGAGGAGGACAGGCCCTGGGAGAGCGACTTCTCCAGGTCGAGGGAAGTCGCCTCGCCACCGAGCCGGGGCGTGGCCTTGGGTTTCTGGGCCACCGCCCGTGTCCTCCGTGCGTCGGGATTACTTCTGCGCCGTCGGCTTCAGCTCGGCGTCGATGATGCTCTTGAACTCCTCGAAGGGCTGCGCGCCGGAGAGCATGACGCCGTTGATGAAGAACGCCGGCGTGCCGCTGACGCCGACCTTCTGCGCGTCCGCCATGTCCGTCTTCACGATGGTGGCCTTCTCACCGGAGTCCAGGCACTTGTCGAACTTCGCCTGGTCCAGTTGCAGCTCACCCGCGTACTTCTTGAGGTTCTCCACCTGCAGGGCGCTCTGGCTGGCGAACAGCTTGTCATGCATCTCCCAGAACTTGTTCTGGTCCGCCGCGCACAGCGACGCCTCGGCGGCCTTCTGCGCCTCCTTGTGGAAGTCGAGCGGGAACTGGCGGAACACCAGCTTCACCTTGCCGTCGTACTCCTTGAAGACCTGGTCCACGGCGGCGTTGGCGCGGCTGCAGAACGGGCACTGGAAGTCGCTGAACTCGACGATGGTGACGGGCGCGTTGTCCGGACCCTTCGACGGGCCGGTGGCGGCCACCTGCTTGCGCTCGGCCGGCGGGCGCGGCGGCTCGGGCAGGGTGATCTGCACGTTGGCGTTCTTGCGCAGCTCCGCGAACAGGGCCTGGGCGCGCTCCTGCTTGGGCTGCTGGGTGAGGAAGTCGACGATCTGCGGCTTCATCTGCTCGAACGTCGAGCCGGGGGGCAGCTGGCCCTTGGCGCCGTCGAAGACCTCCTTGATCTTCTCCTCGGTGGGCGCCTCGACCTTGTCGTCGATCTCCGCCTTGAGGAACTGGTCCTGGGAGATGCCGCGCTTCTTGGCCTCCGCGTCGACCAGCTTCTCGGTCACCATGCCCTCGAGGCCGCGCTTGCGCAGCTGGAACTTCTGCTTCTCGAGGTTGGCCAGGGGCTCCGAGACGCGCTCGTTGAGCTCCTTGTAGGTGATCTTCTGTCCGTCGCCGAACGTGGCGACCACGGTGTCCGGGGTGGGCTCACCCGGAGTGGCCGCGGCGGCGGCGGGAGCCTGCGCGGTGGCCGGCGCCTTCTCCTTGTTGCAACCGGCGGTGAACGAAGCCGCCAGCAGCGCGGCGAGGATGACGGGGGTTGGACGCATGGGCATAAGCCCGCGACTTAGTCGAGGCAGCCCCGACCTGCAAGGAAATGCAAGACGCCCTTTCAGGCGACGAGCGGCTCCAGCTCCAGCGCGCCAGCAAGGCCGGGCAGGCCCAGCTCCAGGCCCTCCACGTCGCGGCGACGCGCCGGGACAATCTCATAGCAGCTCGGGTCCGACAGGACCTTGCGCACCAGCTTGTGATTGAGCGCGTGCCCCGTCTTGTACGCCGTCAAATGACCAATGACAGGCCTGCCGAACAGAGACACATCACCGATGGCGTCCAAAATCTTGTGACGCACGAACTCGTCGGTGAAGCGCAGGCCCTCGGGGTTGAGGATGGAGACCTCGTCCACGACGATGGCGTTGTCCAGCGAGCCGCCGCGCGCCAGGCCCAGGCTCTTGAGCTTCTCCACGTCGCGCAGGAAGCAGAACGTGCGCGCGCGCGAAATCTCCCGCGAGAAGTCCCGGTCGCTGAAGTCCAGGTCGAACGCCTGGCCCTGGATGACGGGGTGCTCGAAGTCGATGGTGCAGCTGATGCGGAAGTGGCGCGACGGGGTGAGCGAGGCCTGCTTGTCGCCGTCCACCACGGACACCGGCTTCTTGATGACGAGCAGCTCCTTGGGCGCGTCCAGCTCGCGCACGCCGGCCTCCTGGATGAGGGCCGCGAACGGGGCGGCGCTGCCGTCCATGATGGGGACCTCCGGGCCGTCCAGCTCCACCCGGGCGTTGTCGATGCCCATGCCCGCCATGGCCGACATGAGGTGCTCCACCGTGGCCACCTTGGCGCCGTCGCGGCCCAGCGTCGTCGCCAGCACCGTGTCCACCACGTACTCCGCCAGGGCGGGGATGCTCACCGGCCGGGGCAGGTCCGTACGCACGAAGACGATGCCGTGCCCCGCGGGGGCCGGACGCAGCGTGAGCGTCACCTTCGCGCCCGAGTGGAGCCCGATGCCCTGGAGGCTGGCGGTCTTCGAGAGGGTGCGCTGGTTGTAGGAAGACGGGGGCATGTCGGTGTCGCCTCGTGGCTGCTCGTGCTGCGGGACTTCCGAACGGTCATCTGGCCAGATGGCGCCGGAATCGTTCAACAGTGGTCTGACGCGACGCGCAGATTCAGCAAGTGGCATGCCACGACCGCGTGACATCCCGGGGGCCTCCGAGGGGTCCTTGAGTGGTTCGAACCCGTTGGAATGGCTGGTCTTTTTCTGACATCGCGGTGGGTGCCCCTCGTGGCCAGACACCCGCCCCCCGTTGGAGGCCCGGTGAAATCGCCCGAAACCGTGACATTGGTGTCCGGGATTCCATCACCGCCTCCGCCGCCGCCCATCACCGTGACGCGCTTCGTAACGAAGCGTGTCTTCCATGCAACACGGGGGCGTCCATAGCGCAAGGAACTGGCTGGAAGCAAACACGCCCCGTATGAGCACCCGTCGTGGGGGCTTGCGTCATACAGTGCGCGTGGGCGTGGGTCCTCGCAACCCCGCGACAGCCGGCTCAGCGGGGCGCGGCGGCCACGAAGCGATCTCTCAGGGCCTCGGCCTCCTGGCGGTCGAAGCCCCTGCCCTGCAGGAGGGTGCGGCGGCTGACAGCGTGGAAGGTGGACTCGAGCGTCTGGCTGAAGCGGCGCAGGTCCTCGGCGAGGCGGGAGCGGATGCCGGGGCCCTCGGGCGGCCAGGGCAGCTCCACCAGCAGCGCGGTGAAGCGGTCGAAGGCGTCGTAGTCCGCGTAGCGCAAGAGCTGGTAGCCCCCGTCGTGGAAGTAGCCCAGGAAGCTCTTGAGCGCGTCCAGGGCCCGCTCGGCGGAGGGGACGTCATCGGCGCGCAGGTGTCCCTCGGCGGCGCGGCACAGCTGGGCGTAGACCCACAGGTCCTTGCGCAGCCGCAGCGCGGCGTCCTGGGGGCTCACCAGGTGGTCGAAGACGCCGTCCGTCAGGCCGCCGTTGGGCGCGAGCGACTCCACCAGCGCGACGACTTGCGTGCGCAGGAGCGTGGTGAAGGCGGCGGCGGCGCGCTGGGGCGCGTCCGGCTCCCGGTCCACGTGGGCGAGCACCTCCCGGCCGATGCGCTCGGCCTCCTTGGCCAGGTCCCGCGCGGCCCTCAGCGCGGCGGCCTGGAGCGCCTTGGAGCCCGCCCTGGGGGACAGCTCCGCGTGCATCCACGTGGCCAGGGCGTGCGTCTCGCTGCGCACCAGGGCCAGCAGCACCCGGACGCGGCGCGGCACGGGGGGCGTCCCTTCCGCGTCCACGTAGGACAGGTAGTGCAACAGCCGGAACAGGCCCAGGAAGGCGGTGGCGAAGGCCGTCCGCGGCTCCTCTGACATCTGTGACAGGGTGTCCAGGATGCGCACGGAGCGCAGCCGGTCGTACTCGACGCGGAACTCCAGCGGGCGGAAGGGCCGGAAGTAGCGGTTGAGGACGATCTCCTTCAGCGCGAGCTTGCCCAGGTCCTGGAACAGGTTGAGCCGCGCGGTGGGCAACTGGAGCAGGTGGTCCAGGAGGTTGCGGAGCGCGTCCAGGTCCTCGCGCAGCACGAAGAGGCTCTCCGGGGCGGTCTGCTGGTCCAGCTCCTCCTCGATGAGCGCGCGGCGCACCCGGTCGTCGGCCAGCTGGGTCTCCACGTACTTGCGGAAGACCATCTTCTGGTCGCTGTCGGGGTCCTGCAGGTGGCGGGCGACGCGGATGGCGCGGTCCATGGCGTCGCGCACGTCCACCAGCTCCTCGTGGAAGTCGCGCGTGACGAGCGGCCGGTCCTTGGCGTCCACCACGGCGGTGAGGTTGAGGTAGCGCTCCACCGCGCGCAGCAGCATCTCGAACTCGAAGAGCAGCTCCTCGCGGCCATCCACCGGCACGCCGCGCAGCCAGCGCTCGCGCTCGGCGAGGAAGCCCGCGCGCGACGTCTGCGAGGCCCGCATCAGGTCCGCGTAGAAGTCACGCGCGACGCGGAGGGTGGTGGGTCCGGAGGCGGGAGACGCGGGAGAGGTGGCCTGGCTCATGGCTCGCGGGAGGTCAGAAGAGGCTGCCCTGGGGCGTGGGCGGTGGCTGCTTCTTGAAATACTGGTAGGTGCGGTGCGTGGCCATCCGGCCCCGGGGCGTGCGTTGGAGGAAGCCCTCCTGCATGAGGAAGGGCTCGTACACGTCCTCAATCGTATCGCGTTGCTCGCCCACGCTGGCGGCGATGGTCTCCACACCCACCGGGCCCCCACCGAACTTGTCCAGGATGGTGAGGAGGATCTTCCGGTCCATGGAGTCCAAACCACTGGCGTCCACACCCAGCCGGTCCAGGGACTTCTTGGCCAGCTCCAGGGAGATGCGGCCGTTGCCCTCCACCTCCGCGAAGTCGCGCAGCCGGCGCAGGAGCCGGTTGACGATGCGGGGCGTGCCGCGCGAGCGCGTGGCCACCTCGCGCGCGGCGTCCCTGTCCAGGGGGATGCCGAGGATGCGCGCGGAGCGGTGGAGGATGAGCTCCAGCGCCTGGGCGTCGTAGTACTCCAGGCGCTCCTGGATCTGGAACCGGTCACGCAAGGGCGAGGTGAGCAGGCCCGTGCGCGTGGTGGCGCCGATGAGCGTGAAGGGCGGCAAGTCGATCTTCATCGCCCGGGCGGCTGGCCCCGTGTCGATGGTGATGTCCAGCCGGAAGTCCTCCATCGCCGGGTAGAGGTACTCCTCCACGGCGGCGTTGAGGCGGTGGATTTCATCGATGAAGAGGACGTCGCGCGCGTTCAGGTTGGTGAGCAGACCGGCCAGGTCGCCCTTGCGCTCCAACGCGGGGCCGCTGGTGACGTGGATGGCCGCGCCCAGCTCGTTGGAGATGATGTGCGCCAGCGACGTCTTGCCCAGGCCAGGGGGCCCGGAGAACAGGCAGTGGTCCAGCGCGTCGCCCCGGCTCCTGGCCGCCTGCACGTAGACCTTGAGCTTCTCGACGACGGAGCCCTGCCCCACGTACTCGTCGAACGAGCGCGGACGCAGGGAGGCCTCGAGCCGGACGTCCTCCGGGAGGACCTCTTCGGAGAGAGTGTCGGACTTCCTCGCCATGACCATGTGACCCTATACAGGAAGGCCCCGCGTGTCGCCCACATCCTCGGAGCAAGCCTCCCGGGACACCCCGGAGACCGGCCGACCGGCGAGCGGGAGCCCGCCCCGGACGCCCGTGGACACACGGGCCCCATTCGCTCGGAGTGAGGCCGCCCGGCAGGCGCGCCTGTGGACTGGCGGACGCTCGTGAAAAACGCGCTCCAGGCGACTTGGCGGGATGGCCCGGGGGCGCGAGAACATGCCCTCGCGAAGCACCTTTCCGGTCGCCAAGGTCATCGACGTCTCGCAGTCACGGTGAGCCCATGAGCCAGAGCCCCGCGTTCCGTCCCCTGCCCTTCCTCGCCGAGGCCCACGCCGAGACGCTGCCCGGCCCGCGCCTCCAGAAGCTGCGCCGCGCGGCGCTCCAGGCCCGCGAGCGCTTCGTCCAGGAGGGCCCGGTGGCGGCGGTGGCCACGTGCGAGCTCGTCACCTTCCCCTACCCGTCGCTGTTCGCCTTCAGCGGCGCGGCCAGCTCTCCGGCGCCGTACGTGATGATGACCCACCGCATGCAGGTGGTGCAGTTCGTGGACGCGAACGGCGAGCGGCGCACGCTCCTGTTCAACCCCACCGACTACGAGCGGGGACAGGCGGCGCCCTTCTACCGCTCACTCCGGGAGCGCTACGGCGCCTTCGTCTCCGACAAGGTGATGTCCACCCAGCACGGCACGGTGCAGAGCCACCTGGCCTCGCTGGGGCTGACGCCCGGGGACGTGGACTTCCTCGCCTTCGACCACCTGCACATCCAGGACCTGCGCGGGTGGCTGGGCGGTGACGGCCTGTCCGCGTACTTCCCGCGCGCGAAGCTGCTGGTGCAGCGCGCGGAGTGGGAGATGGTGAAGGACCTGCACCCGATGCAGTCGGTGTGGTTCGTCCCCGGCGGCGCGGACATCCCCGAGGAGCGCGTGGTGCTGCTGGACGGGGACACGTGGCTGGGCACGGGCGCGGCCATCCTGAGCACGCCGGGCCACACGCGCGGCAACATGTCCCTGGCGGTGGCCACCTCGCGCGAGGTGTTCGTCACCAGCGAGAACGGCGTGGCCACGGAGAGCTACACGCCGCTGCTCTCCGCCATCCCCGGGGTGCGCCGCTTCGCCGAGCACATGGGCTGGGAGGTGGTGCTCAACGGCAACAGCCGCGAGGACTCCCTGCTGCAATACTCCTCCATGGTGGTGGAGAAGCTCTTCGCCGGGCCCTCCGCGGTGGAGGGCGCCTTCGTGAACTTCCACCCGTCCTCGCTGCTGACGTCCCACCTCCTGGCGCCAGGGCTGTCGCCCACCATCGTCCTGCCCGCGCCCAACTTCGGCGACGTGCGGCCCACGCCCGCGAGCCGCCGCGCCGCCTGAGGGACTTCAGCAGCCCTTCCCACCCCGGGGGCCCGCGCACGGCCACGCGCCGTGGAGCGGCAACACCCAGAGCGCCTCGCCCACGGCGGCCTCGTTGGCGAGGAAGAACACGTCGCGGCCCGAGCGCACGAACGAGCGGGGGTTCGACGACGACGCGCCGGGGGCGATGTCCGTCAGCTGGCGCGTGTTCCACAGCCAGCCGTCGCTCTTCCACGCCTCGCGGCCATGCGCGGCGGTGGTCGCCGAGAAGAACAGCCAGCCGTCCTGCGCCACCAGCTGCCGCGGCTCGCTGCCCTCCGGTCCCCACTGGAGGTCCCAGACCATCCACGTGCCCAGGGCCGTGCCGTCGCTGCGCCACAGCTCGCGCCCGCGCCAGCCGTCCTCCGCCGCGAAGTACAGCACGCCGTCCATGGCGACCAGGTCCGAGGGCAGCGAGCCCTTCGGCCCCGGCCAGATATCCCGCACCATGCGGGTTCCCTGCGTCGTGCCGTCGCTGCGCCACAGCTCGCCGCCGTGCCGCGTGTCGCCCAGCTCGCCATAGTTGCCGTCCGAGCCCGCATGGAAGAACACCTGGTCCCCCAGCGCGGTCAGCTCCGAGGGCGCCCCGCCGCTGAAGTCGCGCACCTTCGTCGCGACGGCCTGACGCCCCGCCACCACCCACAGCTCCACGATGCCCTCTCCCGTGTCGCGCACGAAGAAGAGCCGACGCTCCACCGCCGTCAGCGAGTCGAACACGCCCACGGCCGAGCGGAACACCTCGCGCGTCTCGCCGCTCGGCTCGACCACCCAGAGCACCGCGGCCTCGGCGTCGTAGGAGACCAGCGCGAGCCGCTCACCCCAGGCCGTCAGCTGCAACACGTCACTGCCGGGGATGAACGCGTGCACCCGCCGAGTGCCGGACGCGGTGCCGTCCGTGCGCCACAGCTCCTGGCCATTTCCCGGCGCCTCCGCGAGGAAGTAGACGTGAGTGCCCACGCGGGTGAGCGCGCGCGGCGCCGAGCCCCGCTCGCCCGGCCACACGTCCAGCACCCGCACCGTGCCCGCCTCCGTGCCGTCCGTGCGCCACAGCTCCGGCCCCTGCAGCCCGTCATCCGCCGCGAAGAGCACCCAGCGCCCCAGCGCCGTCAGGTAGCGCGGCACCGAGCCCTGCGCTCCCGCCCGGAGGTCCTTCACCAGGCCCGCGCAGCCACCGCCACCCGGGCTGCTCCACAGCTCGCGGCCCTGCTCCTGCGAGTCCGCGCTGAAGAACAGCCGGTCCACGCCGCGCACCAGCCACTCCGGCTTCGTGCCCGAGGGCATCACCCGCTCCGACGCGCAGGCGCGGCCCGCCGCCACCACCTCGGCACGCGCGGACTCCACCGCCGCCTCGCCCTCCGCGTCGACGCCTTCGACCGCGGGACCACACCCCACCGCGAGGAGCCCTCCCCAAAGAACGGACACGAGCACCGGGATGCCACGCCATGCCTTCATGTGAGCAACTCCTTGTCCTGCGTGAGGCCGCGACCCCACCGCTGTGGCTGGAAAGTGTCACCAGTGGCGGAACTCGCTACTCACCGAGGGAACCGGGAGGCTCAGGGTGTCCGCCATGCTGCGACGTAGGCCAACAGGTGCCACGCGGAGGACACCGGGCCCGTCGGACCTCGGACCATTTCGATTTCTTAGAGGAGAAACGGTTGTGCGGGCTGTCCAGGGAGGTCTTGAATTGGCCTCCCGGCTACACCCGGGGACGAGGCTGTCCGGAAGGCATCAGCCCCCTGCCCGGAGGGACTTGAGGGCTTCGCGGAACAGGTCCTGGAAGGAAGCGTCGGCGCCCAGCCGGCTGGTGGCGAGCTCCGCGGCCTTCTCCGCCTGCGGGGGCTTGTAGCCCAGGTTGAGCAGGGCGGAGACCAGGTCGGACTGGGTGGCGCTGGCGGGTGCGGGGGCGGTGCCCCGGGACACCGCCTCCAGGTGGACGTTCTTCATCTTGTCCTTGAGCTCCAGCACCAGCCGCTCGGCGGTCTTCTTCCCGACGCCGTGGATCTTCGCCAGCCGGGCCACCTCGCCGCGGGACAGGGCCGCCACCAGCTCCGGCACCTCCATGCCGGACAGCACGCCCAGCGCCATGCGGGGGCCCACGCGGGAGACGCCGTTGAGCAGCAGGAAGACGTCCTCCTCGGCCTTGGAGAGGAAGCCGAACAGCTCGAAGGCGTCCTCGCGCACCACGGTGCGGATGCGCACCTCCACCGGCTGGCCTTCCGGGGGCAGCTTGCCCAGCGACAGGGTGGAGAGGTTCACCCGGTAGCCCACGCCCTGCACGTCGATGACGGCGTCCTCGGCGTCCTTCTCCAGCACCACTCCCCGCAACCGAGCAATCATCCCGCCTCCGGACGCCGATAGGACGGCGCCAGCCTGTCCGCGAGCAGCGCCGCGGCGCCCTTGCGCTTCTTCGTGGTCGGGCCCGCCATGGGAATGGCGGACCGGCCGTGATTGAGGTGGCAGAGCGCCACGGCCAGGGCGTCGCTCGCGTCCGCGCGCCCCAGGTCCACCGCCTGCAGCCCCAGCAACGTCTTCACCATGCGCGACACGGCGTCCTTGCCGTCCGCGCCGCCGGCGCCCACCGACTTCTTCACCTTCGCGGGCGGGTACTCGAAGACGGGCAGCGCCACCTGGGCCGCCGCCAGCAGCGCCACGCCGCGCGCGTGTCCCAGCACCAGCGCGCTGCGCGCGTTGCGGAAGGTGAACACCCCCTCCACGGCCACCGCCGCCGGACGGAAGTGCGCCAGCTGGGCGCTGAGCGCCGCGTGCAGCTCCTTCAGGCGGAAGGCCAGGGGCGCGCTCTCGTCGACCTTGATGACGCCGTGGCCCACGTGCACCAGGCGGCCCCGCTTCTCTTCCACCACGCCGTAGCCCATGAAGCGACTGCCGGGGTCCACACCGAGGACGCGCACCGTTGACTCCGTTCCACCCGCCGCTACTGCGACAAGGACTCCATCAGGGACTCCTCGATCTCGAAGTTCGCGTGCACGTTCTGCACGTCGTCGTTCTCGTCGAGCGCATCCATCAGCTTGAGCATCTTCCTGGCGTTGTCGCCGTCGAGCTGGAGCGTATTCTGCGGCAGATACACCCACTTCTGCTCGCCCAGCGGAAGGCCCCCTGATTCCAGGGCCGTGGCCACCGTATGCAGGTCCGCCGGCGCGCAGCGCACCTCGAAGCCGTCCGCGCCCTGGGGCACCACGTCCTCGGCGCCCGCCTCCAGCGCCTTCTCCAGCACCGTGTCCTCGGAGGGGCCCGGCTTGACGGTGACGACGCCCTTCTTCTGGAACATCCAGGCCACCGCGCCCTCGGCGCCCAGGTTGCCGCCGTGACGGCCGAACGCCGAGCGCACGTCCGCGGAGGTGCGGTTGCGGTTGTCGGTGACGCACTCGACGAGCACGGCCGCGCCGCCGGGGCCGTAGCCCTCGTACATCACCTCTTCGTAGCTCTCCCCCTCCAGCTCACCGGTGCCCTTCTTGATGGCGCGCTCGATGGTGTCCTTGGGGATGTTGGCGTCGCGGGCCAGGCCCAGCGCCACGCGCAGGCGCGCGTTGCCAGCGGGGTCTCCTCCTCCGAGCCTCGCGGAGACGGTGATCTCCTTGATGACCTTCGAATAGAGCTTGCCCTTGGTCGCGCCCATCGCGGCCTTCTGGCGCTTGATCTTCGACCACCGATTGTGACCGGACATGGAAGGTGTCGCCTCGTGGCGGCCTTGTCTCCCAGCCCGGGGCGCGGAGTCAAACCCCGCGTCGGTCCGCGTCCGGGTCCGTCACGCTGGCCCCGGGCTCCACCGAGGGCAGGGGCTCGAAGAAGCCGGGCACGTCGCCCGAGCCCACCCCGCGCTCGCGCTCCTCCATGAGACAGGCCGGGACGAGCACGCCCAGCGCGAACAGCCGCGTGGCCGCCTCGTACGTCACCACCTCCGGGAAGTCGCACTCGAGCAGCACGGCGCGCACCGTGCGTCGTCCATCGAACAGCCGCACCAGCACGCCCACGTCCTCGGGCAGCGTGGAGAGCTCCCGCGCGAGCCTCGCGAAGTCCACCGTGAGCCGCGACGCCAGCGGCAGCCCGCGCGCCCTGAGCGCCTCGAAGCGCTCCAGCGCCGGCAATACCGTCTCGCACAGGTAGGCCCGGTCCATGGTGAACGAGCCCTTGTGCAACTCCGGCCCCAGCGCCACCGCGTAGTCGCCGTGGGCGAAGCCCAGCATCCTCCGGAACGCGAGGCTGCCGCGCACGCCGTGGAACATGGCGTCCACCACCAGCCCGTGCCGGAACGAGAACCAGCCCTCGCCCTCCGCCAGCACCACCCTCCCGGAGCGCACGCCCGACAGCAGCGCCCGCGTCACCTTCGTCAGCGGCAGCCGCGCGGTGTGGGACTCGAAGGTGGACTCGCCCGTGGCCCGCTCCGACTTGAGCCTCGCCAGCGCCACCACGTCCTCCACGTCCACCGGCCGCGCCAGGTAGTCGTCCGCGCCCACGCCAGCGGCCAGGTCCCGGTGGAACTCCTCCTCGCGCCGGGCCAGCAGCAACACCGGCACGCGAGAGGTGCGAGCGTCCGCGCGGAGCTGTCCGCACAGGCTGAAGCCGTCACCGTCCGGCAGCTCCGCCTCGGCGATGACCAGCCGCGGCAACGGCTCCTCCGAGGCCAGCGCCTCCAGCGCGCCTCGCACGTCGCCCACCAGCAGCGCCTCGAAGCCCGCCTCCACCAGGGCCGCCGCCAGCGCCGACTGCGCGAGCGCGTCCGAGTCCACCAGCAGCACCCGCGCCCGGCTCCGCCCCCCGCGACGGCGCGAGCCGACCTCCGAGGGCACCGGGTCCTCGGAAGGGCTCGACACGGAGAGATGAGGAAGCGCGGCAGCCATGGATAACGAATTATTCCAGCGAAGTTCGACAACTTCGCAACCTGGACACAAGTCCCCGGAATCGTTGAGTTTCCGTCACCCCCCTGGCGCGGTAGGGTGCGCGGCATGACGCGCTCGAGCCCTCGCTCCGTCCTGGTGTCCACACTGCTCCTGGCCTCCGCCGCCTTTGCCCAGCAGGCCTCTCCCGCGCAACCCGGGGAGGCGGGCGCCGTCCAGGTGGAGCAGACGGCGATGGAGTCCGCGGAGGACCGGCTGGGCGCGGTGATTGCGCCGGCGACGCTGCCGGCCGGGGTGACGGCGGTGTACGGCTACGCGGGCGCGCCGGAGCTGGGCGTGGGCTTCCGACAGGGACTGTCGTTGCTGGAGCTGGAGGCGCGGGCGCGCTTCAACTGGTTCCAGCTGTCCGCGGCGCTGGAGCTGGTGGGCCGGGTGAAGGTGATGGACAACGGCACGGTGTCCATGGCGCCCACGCTGGGGCTGGGCGTGGTGCTCAACTCCGGCTCCACGTACATGGACGACCAGAACTTCTCGGGCGTGCTCTTGCGCCTGTCGCCCGGGCTGGTGGTGGGCTGGCGGGTGGCGGAGACGGTGACGCTCCTGGGACTGGTCGACGTGCCGGTGGACGTGGGCCTGTCCAAGTCCGAGTCGCGGCGCGCGCAGGTGCTCGGCGGCGGAGGCGTGGAGGTGTACCTGGGCAACGACGTGTCCATCCTGCTCGCGGGGCAGCTGGGCCTGGAGACCTTCCGCGAGCGCGTGGGCCTCTCCGACACGCGCCTGGGCTGGGGCGTGAAGGCGGGCCTGGGGGCGCGCCTGTTCTGACTCACGTCAGGCCGTAGCGCTCCAGCTTCTTGAGCAGCCCCTGCCGCGACAGGCCGAGCGCCTCCGCGGTGTGCGTGCGGTTGTTGTGACAGCGCTCCAGCGCGCTCTCGATTTCGCGCCGCTCCAGCGCCTCCACCTTCGCGGCCAGGGTGGTGCCGCCCGACGTGCTCGCGCGTGGCCGCTCGCTGCCGGTGAAGGAAAGGTCCTCGGGCTGGAGCTCGCGGCGCTCTCCGGCCAGCACGGACGCGCGCTGCATCTCGTGGCGCAGCTCGCGCAGGTTGCCGGGCCACGCGTGCGCGGCGAGCGCCTCCGCGGCGGCGTCCGAGAGCAGCCGCGCCCGGCCATCCGGACACAGGTGCGCGCACTGGTTGAGGAAGTGCTTGGCGAGCAGCGGCAGGTCGGAGGCGCGCTCGCGCAGCGGCGGCAGGCGGACCTCCACGCCCTTGACGCGCCAGTAGAGGTCCTCGCGGAAGGTGCCCTCCTGGAGCATGCGGCCCAGGTCACGATGCGTCGCCGTGACGAGGCGCACGTCCACGTGGACGGGGCGGTCCGCGCCCACGGGCAGGAGGTCTCCGGTCTCCAGCGCGCGCAGCACCTTGACCTGGAGCGAGGGCGTCATGTCCCCGAGCTCATCGAGGAACAGCGTGCCGCCGTCCGCCTCCGCGAAGAGTCCGCGGTGGTCCTTCGTGGCGCCGGTGAAGCTGCCCTTCACGTGGCCGAAGAGCGCGCTCTCCAGCAGCGTCTCCGGCAGCGCGCCGCAGTTGACCGGGATGAAGGGCCCCGCGTGGCGGCGGCTCTTGAGGTGCACGGTGCGCGCGAGCAGCTCCTTGCCCGTGCCGTTCTCGCCCGTGACGAGGACAGGCAAATCACTGGCGGCCACGCGCTCGGCCAGCGACACGGCGGCGAGGAACGCGGCGCTCTGCCCCACCATCGCCGCGTCCGCCGAGGCGCGCTCCAGGGACGTGCGCAGCGTCTCCACGCGCCGCTCCAGCGTCACGCGGGCGAGCGCGCGCTGCACGACGACGAGCAGCACGTCCGGGTCCACCGGCTTGGTGAGGAAGTCATGCGCGCCCAGGCGGATGGCCTCGAGCGAGTGGCGGGTGTCGCCCGCGCCGGAGACGACGATGACCTTGGCGCCGGGTCGCGCATCGAGCAGCGCGGCCAGTCCCTCCAGGCCCGCGGAGACGCTGCCATCCGGCGGCAGCATCAAGTCCAGCAGGACCAGGGGGAAGTCGCGCGCGTCGAAGGCGGCGCGGGCGGAGGGACGGTCGCCGGCCTCCACCACTTCGTAGCCCGCGTCACGCAGCAGGCGGCCGTAGACCTTGCGGAAGGCGGCGTCGTCGTCGACGAGCAGCAGCGGCTGGGCGGGGGCCATGATGGGCGCTCAGTCCGGCAGGGGCGCCTGGCGCGGAGTGCCCAGGAGCTCCAGGGTCCTCATGGCCACCTGGATGAGTGTCTGGGCGCATGGCTCGCAGCCGCCGCCACAGCAGCGGGGCCAGCGGCCCTCCGGGTTGCGCAGCAGCGGGCGCACACAGGATTGGTAGTAGCTGGGAAAGCCCAGCTCCTCACTGGCGCGGGCCAGCGCGGAGTCGAGCTCGGACGGTGCGGGCGCGGGGACGTCGGACACAGCCACTTCATAACAGCGTGGCGGCGGGAAGCGCAGCGGGGGCGTGCCGGGGACAAGCCCTGCTGCCATGCGCGAGAAGCCCAGGCGATGGGCGCCCTACCAGAGGACGCCCTGGGTCGGCCCCGTGGCGGTGCCCTCCTCGGGCTGACAGCGGGGACACCAGTGCGTGTTCCTCCCGCCGACGCGCTCGTGGGAGATGGGGGTGGCGCAGCTCGGACAGGGGGCGCCGGTGCGCTCGAAGACGTTGCGCCGGTGTTTCGCCTGGCCCTTCACGCCGAACAAATCCCGCTGCGTGCCTCGCAGCGCGAGCCCCTCCTCGAGCACGGTCCGCATCGCCTGGTGCAGCCGTGACACCTCGTCGCGAGACAGCGAGGTCACCAGACGCCGTGGGTCGAGTCCCGCGCGCCACAGGCTCTCGTCCGCGTCGCGGTTGCCCAGCCCGGCGATGATGCGCTGGTTGAGCAGTACCGTCTTGAGCGGGCTCCTGCGCCGACCGAGACGGCGCGCGAGCAACTCGGGCGTGAAGGCCGTGTCGAGCACCTCCGGCCCCAGCTCCTCGAGCTTCAGCCTCGCGGACAGCTCCGCCGTGGGCCCCACCGCCACGCGCGCGTAGCCCAGCGTGTCCGTGAGATGGAGCGCCTCGCCGTCCTCCAACGTCAGGACGACGAGCGTCTCGGAGGGGCGCTCCGCGCCGCCTGGCCGCAATGACAGCTCGCCCCAGAGCATGAAATGGAGGGCGAGCGTCTGTCCGTCATCGAGCCCCAACAGGATGAACTTGGCCCGTCGACGTGCGTCGACGATTCGTCGACCCCGGAGCGCCGTGACGAAATCCTCCGGAGAGGGGAAGCGGACCGCCGCGGGCGCGAACACCTCGACGTCGGCGATACGCCGGCCGAGGACCGCCTGCCGCAGGTCACGCGTGATGATTTCGACTTCGGGAACCTCGGCCATCCCGTCTCACGACCTCCGTCCTCTTTACTGTCGTGCGAGGGAGGCGCCGTGCCAGTCACCCGACATGGGCCCCAACACGCCCGCTCGGAGTCCCGCCAGACGAAGCGGGGGCGGTGCGGGTGCTCGCCGACGCTCGCGGACAGTGAGACCGCGAGGAGACACTGAGACGCAAGCCCGGCGGCACTTCGGCGTTCCCGAGCGACCGTGCGTACGGAGTCCATTCTTGGAGACGACGTACCCGCTCGGTCCCGCGCTGTCGTGCACTGACCTGAAGCGACACCAACTCGCGATGCCCCCAGGAAGCCGGGCTCCGCCGCGCAGGGCATCCTTCGCCCTGCATCTCGAACCATCACGACCTGTCGAAACACATGAGCACGAGGTGCACCAAGGGAGCTCCTTCCCTCTCATGCGGGATGAAGGCTGTGTCTGCTTCTTCCTCCGTTGAGCTGGAGGGTGCCAAGCACGGAGAACGGATTGTGCTTCAGGGCTCCGGGGCCTTGGCCGACATGCCCTGTCACGGGGCACCGCGCCCTGCACGCAGAGGGGCGCGCCACGTGAGGTCACTCCACCCCAGCCGAGTCTCGGGGCACTGCCTTTGATTCGACAATGCCACACGCGCGCTCGGGAATAGTTTCCGCGTGAAGTGACGAAGAATCCCCGGCGATATCGCGCCGCGCGGCGTGGCGTTTCCCGACCGACCTGATGAGCCATCCTGGCCGGGTCTGGAGGTCTTCCGAGACATGTCGTTCGTTCAGAAGGGCGCCGCGCGCGGCACCTCGTGGGCTCGTCGTGCGCGCCGTCATCCCCTGCTCGCCGCGGGACTGCTCCCGTTGCTGGGTGGAAGCGCGGGCGCGCAATCCCAGTTCCCACCGCCCGAGGAATGGTGTGACTTCGGCCGGGCCGGCCCCGCGGCGACGCAGCCAGCCCCCGTCGCCATGGCCGCCGCGCACGGGCAGGTCCGCTTCTTCGGCGTGGGCCCCAGCTACACCGACGCGGACCTGTCCCTGGTCATGGCCCTGGAGGGAAGCACCGTGGACTGGGCCGAGGCTACCCGCCACTACGCCAGCACCATGGAGGGTGTCTGTGCCCTCGACGTCACCAGCAAGACGCTGCCCAGGGCCCGCGTCCTCACCGTGGGCCCCATCGCGTTCATCCGTCCCGGCACCGGTGAGCTGCGCATCCCGCGTCACGCTCGCGCGGCCATCATCGACCTGCGCGGACTGCCCGCCGCCCCTGGACTGGAAGAGGCCCTGGCCCGGGCCATCGGCGCCATCAGCACCACCCCCGTCGAGCGCCTGGCCGGGCTCGTACGCGCACACGTGGGGATGCTGGACGAGACGACGCCCTACAACGTCTATGGCAACTACATCGACCGGCTGGCGCAACCACCCCACGCCGCCACGGGCCAGGCACAGCTCCCCGTCGCGTTGCTGACGGAGACGGCGCTCGCCCCGGCCACGGCGCGCTTCGCGGCGGACCTGCGCATGGCCGGACGGGCCTGGCTCATCGGCGCGCCCATCCACGCGGCCGTCGCCGAGTCGAAGTGGATGCCGGTGAGCACCCGAGGACTGCTCGTGCGCACCACGCGCCTCGAGGATGCCCAGGGCCCGATTCCGGACGTCATCCCCGCGGACCTGTCGCTCGCCGCCCTCGGCATGAGCGCGCTGAGCGCCGAGGCGCTCCCGTCGGAGCAATCCCTCCAGCTCACATCCTGGCTCGGCGCTCCGCCCCCCGTGGACCGGACCGCGCCCGTCGTCCGCAACGCGCCGCCCGAGCGCATCTCCCTCGAGGCCGTCCCGCCCATCGCCGCCTCGTCGGCCATCGCCCGCGCGGACCTGCTCACCCTCCACGGCGCCACCCGTCTGTTCTATCCCTACTTCGACATCGTGGGAGACGGCATCGACGGGCGCCTGCTGGAGACACTGGCCCGCGTGGACTCCACACCCGTCACCCAGCGCGACCAGCTCCGTCGGCTGCTGCTGCGCTTCAACGAGGTCCTGAAGGACGGCCACGGCTTTGTCACCCTGTACGGAGGTCCCCCGCCAGCGGGCTTCTTCCCCGTCTCCCTGGAGGAGGTGCAGGGGCAGCCCATCATCCGCCGCTCCGCGCTCCCGACGCTGCAAGCCGGTGACACGCTCGTGAGCATCAACGGCACGCCCATGTCGGAGTGGCTCGCCGAGGAGCAGGCCCACGCCTCGGCCGCCACGCCGGGCTACCTGCATGACGTGGCCATCCGCCGGCTCCTCATCATGAATGCCCCAATGGATGTCGGTCTGCGTGCCATGGACGGCACCACGCGCGTCGTCCAGGTCCAGCCCCAGCCGGTGGAGCTGCTCAACCAGGTGAGCGGTCCTCCCTCACTGAGGCCCGCGGGCAGCCTCGCGGACCTGGGCGCTCCGAACCTGCACTACCTCAACCTGGCGAGCGAGGTGCTCACCTCGTCGGACGCCCTCCGCGCGGCGCTCACCACGGCGCAGGGCGCGAGCGGGCTGGTGGTAGACATGCGCGGCTATCCGGGCATCAGCCACTACGAGGTCGCGGACCGGCTCATCCCCACGCCGTTCCGCACGCCCGTCTTTCGCTATCCCATCTGGGTCGGCCCCGACCACTTCGAGACCTGGGACTCCGGCCACACTCGGCAGCCGTTGACGAACCCGTCCTACGCGGGCCCCATCGTCCTGCTCGTCGGCCCTCGCACGGTGTCGGCCGCGGAGAACTTCAGCATCATGATGACCGGCGCCCAGCGCGTGACGGTGATTGGCCGGCGCAGCGCGGGGACGAACGGCAACGTCACCCGACTGCTGTTGCCCGGGCAGGTGGCCGTCAGCTTCACCGGCATGGGGATTCTCTTCCCCGACCAGTCCCGCTTCCACGGTGTGGGCATCGTCCCGCACATCGAGGTGGCGCCCACCCTCCAGGACATCGCCCACGGGACCGACCCGGAGCTGCTGCGCGCCATCCAGTTCCTGCACACCGGCCAGTGACGACGACACGGTGAACGCCGAGGGCTCCAGGTGACACACGGGCCTGGAGCCCCAGCGGCGCGCGAATCAGCCGCGGACCACCACGTCGCGAACGTCGCGGTCCACCTCGCCCACGTTGACCTTCACATCCAGGAAGTGCGCCATCGTCTCGAGCTGCGTCAGCGCGTGTCCATCCAGGGGCAGCGTGCGGAACTCCCCGCCCCGCGCGAGCGCGCACAAGAGCAGCAACTGGTCACACAGGTGCTCGCCCACGGGCACCTCCGCGTTCAGGTAGCGCTTCACCTCGGCGGCCACCTCCTCCGCCACCGTCTCCGCGCGCTTGCCTCGCTCCCCGAAGCCCGTGAAGACCTCCGTCACGTGCTCGCTCTCCACCTCCACCACGAGCGCGTTGCCGGGCCCCTGACCGCGCTTCAACTCCTCCGGACGGAGCTGGTCGGGACGCAGCTCCAGGAGCGAGCCCACCGTCTCCAGCTCGCGCTTCGCCACGTCGAAGGGAATCATCGACACCACCGCCTTCGCCTCGCGGCGCAGCACCCGCCCACGCGACATCAGCGAGAGCGGCTTCAAGGCCTGGGGCCGCACGTCCACGCGGAACTTCCCGCCGCCCGCCGGGAAGAAGCCGGGCCGGTCCAGCGTCGCCGTCACGTCCGCGCCCATGCGCCGCAACAGCGGCAGGTAGGCGCGCGCCAGGAAGTCGAACGGCGGCGCCGCCGGGTTGTGCGTCCCGCCCTCGAGCATCAGCGTGGACGGCTCCTTCGCGGCCAGCAGCGCGGGCAACACCGTCTGCAACACCAGTGTCGCGCTGCCCGCCGTGCCCACCGCGAAGTGGTAGTTGCCCGCGGCCAGGGCGCGCGGATGGAACGTGAGCTCGCGCGAGCCCAGCTCCGCGCCGGACACCTCCGCCGCGCCCACCGCCTCGGCCGCCTTCACCGCCATCAGGTGCTGTCGCAACAGGCCCGGCTTCGCGCGGCCCGCGCGGATGTTCGTCATCGTGAACGGCGTCCCCGTCACCAGCGACAACGCCAGCGACGTGCGCAGCACCTGGCCGCCGCCCTCTCCCTTGGAACCATCGATGCGCAGCATGTCTCGTCTCTCCCGTCTTCCCACGCCTCACGGCCCCACCCGCGCAATCTGACATGCGCGAGCACGCCCCGCACCCTGGCCCGCTATCGGCCACGCGCGGTGTCAGTCAACACCCGAAGCATCCACAACCCAGCGCTCCTCCAGAAAAGCCACCGCGCACCTCCGCCAGGCCTTACACGAGCTGCGCTTCCGAGGCTCGCACTCCGGAAGCGTGTCTTGCATTGGAGGCAGTCGTGGTCTCTCGCAGTCTCATTGCTCGCAATCTGATGGTCCCCCTCGCGGCGCTGCTCATGGTCCTCACGTCCGCGTGCGGCCCGGACGCCCTGGAGGCGCCCGCCCAGGAGACGCAGTCCGCTCCGCCCGAGGACGCCGCGCTGGAGGTGACGTCCCAGGAGCAGTCGCAGTGCCAGTTCTACAACTACTACTGGGACGAAGCCCGCAACCCGCGCGGCCCCAACCGGTGCACCAACAGCTGCCAATGTGACGGCATGCGCACCTGCAGCTCCGCCGGGTGGTGCCAGGGCACCGCGCGCCCCGCCGTGAGCTGCACCAGCCCCAGCTACTACTGGAACGAGGCCTGGAACCCGGGCGGCTCCAACCGCTGCTGGAGCGCCTGTCAGTGCGACGGCATGCGCACGTGCAGCTCCTCCGGCTGGTGTCAGGGCCGCTCGCGCTGAAGCGCCCTGCCCTGAAATAGCGGCGCCCGCTCCCCCACTCTGGCGGCCTTGCGGCCTCTTGGGGGGAGCGGGCGCCTCGATGTCGTCATCCCGGCATGGTCACCTCGCGTGCAGGAGTCGGGGGGGGGGCGCCTATCCCTTCACGCAGACGACCTGCTTGAGCGTGTGGACCACATCGACCAGGTCCGACTGCGCCGCCATCACCGCGTCGATGGGCTTGTACGCCGCCGGCGTCTCGTCAATCACCTCGGCGTCCTTCCGGCACTCGACGCCCGCGGTCGCCTTCGCGTGGTCCTCCAGCGTGAAGCGCTTCTTCGCCGCCTCACGCGACATCACCCGGCCCGCGCCGTGGCTGCAGGAATGGAAGCTGTCCGCGTTCCCCTTCCCGCGGACGATGAACGAGCGCGCCCCCATGCTGCCGGGGATGATGCCGAGGTCACCCTCGCGCGCCCGCACCGCGCCCTTGCGCGTCACGAAGCAGTTCTTCCCGAAGTGGTGCTCACGCGCCACGTAGTTGTGGTGGCAGTTCACCGCCGCGTCGGACAGCTCGAACGGAGGCAGCTCACCGCTCAGCTGCAGGGCCTCGATTGCGCCACGCAGCATCAGCTCGCGGTTGGTCGCCGCGTAGTCCTGCGCCCAGCTCACCGCGAAGACGTAGTCATCGAAGTGCTCGGAGCCCTCGGGCAGGTACGCCAGGTCCGCGTCGGGCAGGTGGATGTACCAGCGGCGCATGTCCTCCTTCGCCAGCTCGATGAAGTGGCTTCCGATGCGGTTGCCCACGCCGCGCGAACCGGAGTGCAACATCAGCCACACGCCATCCGACTCGTCCAGGCACAGCTCGATGAAGTGGTTTCCCGTGCCGAGCGTCCCCAGGTGTCCCAGGTCCGGCCCACGGCCGATGCGAGGGTGCCTGGCGACGATGCGGTCATACCCCTCCATCAGACGCGCCCACTCCTTCTGGTGGGAGGCCGGAGCCACGCGCCACGCACCCACGTCGTTACGGCCGCCGTTGTCCGAGCGGCCATGCGGCACCGCCCGCTCGATGGCCGAGCGCACCCCACGCAGCGAGTCGGGGAGCTGATCCGCGCGCATCGTCGTGCGCACCGCGATCATTCCGCACCCGATGTCCACCCCCACCGCAGCCGGCACCACCGCGCCCACCGTCGGGACCACGCTGCCGACCGTCGCGCCGAACCCACGGTGCACGTCCGGCATCGCGGCGATCCACTTGTGGATGAAGGGCAGGCCACGGAGGTTACGGAGCTGCTTCTTGGCCTCGTCCTCGAACGGCACGCCCACGGTCCACGACTTGATGGGGCGACCCGCCTCGTCCGACAGCACCTCGTAGTTCACCTTGTTGCGCTCCATGGCCTTCACCTTTCGGTCGTTCGCCCTGGGCTCTGTTTCCCGGGCACGCAGGGACCTAGAGCAGCCGGCGTGCCAGGCCCGCTCCAGAGGGGAGCGCCCGGTGGACCCTGGTGTGGCGTATCTCTTCGGATAAAGTCCTATCCTGATGGCGAAGAAGCGCGCACGACAGACGGTGGTCCTGGGCATGCTCGGGACGACGCTCGACACGGGGCAGGGCCCGAACCGGTGGATGAAGTGGCGGCCCACGGTGGCGCTGTGTCAGCAGGAGGACCTGGTGGTGCACCGGCTGGAGCTGTTGCACCCGCCAGCGGCCACGCAGATTGCGGCGACGGTGGTGGCGGACATCCGGCAGGTGTCGCCGGAGACCACGGTGCGCACCACGCTGCTGGACATCCGCAACCCATGGGACCTGGAGGAGACGTACGGCGCGCTGCTCGACTACGTGCGCGGGTACAGCTTCAACCCCGAGGAGGAGGACTACCTCGTCCACATCACCACGGGCACGCACATCGCGCAGATCTCGATGTTCCTGTTGGTGGAGAGCCGGCTGATTCCGGGGCGGCTGGTGCAGCTGTCGCCGGACCCTCGGGACAAGGCGGGCGCGGGGACGAACACGCTCATCGACCTGGACCTGTCGCGCTACGACACGCTGGCGGCGCGCTTCCAGCGTGAGCAGCGCGAGGGACTGTCGTACCTCAAGGCGGGTATCGACACGCGCAACGCGGCGTTCAACCACCTCATCGAGCGCATCGAACAGGTGGCGAGCCACTCGCGCGCGCCGCTGCTCATCACCGGTCCCACGGGCGCGGGCAAGTCGCAGCTCGCGCGCCGCGTCTACACACTGAAGAAGTCTCGCGGCACGGTGAGCGGACCGTTCGTGGACCTCAACTGCGCCACGCTGCGCGGTGACGGCGCCATGTCCGCGCTCTTCGGACATGTGAAGGGCTCGTTCACCGGCGCGCTGCAGGACCGGCCTGGACTCTTGCGTCAGGCGAATGGCGGGGTGCTGTTCCTCGACGAGATTGGGGAGCTGGGGGCCGACGAGCAGGCGATGCTGCTGCGCGCGCTGGAGGACAAGCGGTTCCTGCCGGTGGGCTCGGACAAGGAGGTGGAGAGCGACTTCCAGCTCATCGCCGGCACCAACCGGGACTTGCAGACCGAGGTGGAGCGCGGGCGCTTCCGCGAGGACCTGCTCGCGCGCATCAACCTGTGGACCTTCCGACTGCCCGCTCTGCGTGAGCGCCCCGAGGACATCCCGCCGAACCTGCTCTACGAGCTGGACCGGGCCTCGGAGGCGATGGGCGCGCGCATCACACTGAACAAGGAGGCCCAGGAGCGCTTCCTGCGCTTCGCCACCTCGCCCGATGCGCGCTGGTCGGGCAACTTCCGGGACCTCAACGCCGCGGTGCTGCGCATGGCCACGCTCGCGCCCGGGGGGCGCATCACCCGCGAGGTCGTGGACGAGGAGCTGGAGCGCCTGCGCGCGCAGTGGCGGACAGGCAGTACTCGCCCGGGCCCTGTGTCCTCCACGAGCGGCGAGGACCGGGTCGCGGAGGTGCTCGGTGAAGAGCTCGCCTCGGAGCTGGACCGGTTCGACCGCGTGCAGCTCGCGGACGTGTTGGGCGTGTGCCAGGGAAGCCGCTCGCTCTCGGAGGCCGGGCGCGTGCTGTTCGCTCAGTCCCGTGCTCGCAAGTCGAGCGTCAACGACGCGGACCGACTGAAGAAGTACCTGGCGCGCTTCGGCCTGACCTGGGCCGATGTGAGCTGACTCGACGCGGCTGGTGGCCCTCGGGGGTTTCCACGACCGTTGGAGTCGACCCGCCGGAAAAAGCACGGGCCACGCAAAGGACGGTGACGGAGCGCGTCTTCATCGGTGTTGAAGGCAATGGGGGGCCGTGAGCCGGACGGACCTTCGACACGAAAGCACCGCCATGTCCACGCCGCAGCTCCACCTCGACTCCTGTCGCCGGACAGGCACGTGGCTCATCGCCATCGTCCTCCTCCTGCTGGGACAGCGCGTGGAAGCGCAGGTGCGGGAGCCGGACAACTTCCTCGCCACGTCCGTCACCCTCTCCTCCGCGCCTCGGCTGCGGCAGGTCTCCACCCGACATGCCTCGCCCATGCTCGCCGCCGGCTTCCGGCTCTCCGAGCACTCGCAGCTCCGGCTCGACTGGGGACTGCCCTACACCTCGGTGGACCCCGCCGGCGCCATCGAGGGACGCAGGAGCCACCTGGGCTCCTCCAACCTGCTCGTCGGCCTGCACAACGTCCGCGCCTTCGTCGATGACGCCGTCTTCGTGCGCATGGGCGTGGGCGTCGCCGTGCCCCTGGCCCGCCATCAGGACGCCGACAAGCTCGACGCGCGCAGGCCGGAGACACAAGACGCCAACTACACCACCGCCGCCGCGGTGCGCGGGCTCGCGGACCCGTGGCTGTGGGCGCTCGACACCACCTCCGTCGTGCTGCCCATGGCCGTGGGCCTGGACCTGCCCGGCATCCAGCTCCGCGCGGACGTGGCCCTGGGAATGCTCATCCCCGTCTCCCGCACCGCGAGGGACACGCACTTCGTCGCGCAGGCCAGCCTGGAGGCCGCGCTCGGGCTCGGCATGCTGGAGCCCGGCGCGCGGGTGCAGGTCGTCACGCCCCGCCTCACCGAGGCGACCTGGGACGGCGAGGACTCCCGTGTCTCGCTGGAGCCCTTCGTCCGGGTCCGCCTGGGGCCCGCCTTCGCCCGCGCGGGCGTGCGCATCGACCTGGGCGACCCTCGGGCCCACCCCGCGCCCAGCGCGTCACGGATGTGGGCGCTGGGCCTGGGGCTCGGCGTCGGCTTCTGACAGGGCCCGCTACTTGATGAGGTAGAAGGCCTCCTGCCGGGGCACGAAGAACTTCCAGCCCTCCTGCGTGAGATAGGCCGGGTCCTCCTCCATCACCGCGACCTTCTGCCCGTCCCACTCCGGCACCGGCGTGGACGTGTTGAGCTCGATGGCGATGTACGAGCCCTCGCGCAGCAGCTTCGGCGCCTCCTTGCGCGTCGCCGAGCGGAAGTCGATGGACGCGCCCAGCGCGTGGCCCTGGTTGCCCAGCGGATGGCTGTAGACCTGCGCCGTGATGCCAAGCTCGTCCATCCTCGCCATCGTCGCGTCATACACATCCGCCGACGAGCGCCCCGGCCGGGACGCCTCCAGCATCAACACATCCTGGAGCGTGTTCGTGTTCGCCAGCGCCTGCTTCAAGCCCTGGGGCGCGTCCGTCTCCCCCTCGCGCAGCACATAGGCCATCTTCTGCCAGTCGGTGTGCAGCCCCAGGTAGCTGATGCCGAAGTCCACGTGGATGAGGTCCCCACGCTCGATGACGACCTCCTCCTTCGTCACCGCGAGGAAGCCGCGCGACTTGGAGTTCACCCCGCCCTTGCGCTGCACGCGCATGTCCGGCTGGAACCACGTGCTCACGCCCAGCGCCCACAGCCTGTCGTAGAGCCACCGGCGGATGTCCCCCACCGTCGTCTTCCCCGGCACCACCACCTTCGACGAGAAGGCCTCCTTCACCACCTCGTCCGTCAGCTCCACCAGCCCCTGGTAGTGCTCCCACTCCTCGGGCAGCCGCGTGTCCAGGTACTCCTCGATGAGCGGCGCCGCGCTCACGAAGCGCGCCTCCGCCTTCGGCCCGAGCGCCTCCAGAATCCACGCATACCCGTCCCGCGTCAGGCTGCGCGTCACGCCCCGCTTGCCGTCGATGCCCAGCGCAATCGCCTTCGGCTGGTGGCGCGCGTCCAGCTCCGCCAGGAACTCCGGGCCGGACTTGCCCTCCTCGGGCGTCTCGAAGAACTGGAGCACCGCCTCCTCCGCGTAGCCCGTCAGCGCCACGCGCCGCAGCCCCTCGGCCCCCGCGTCCACGAAGACGAAGACGTCCCGGTTGCCAGCGTACGGGCGCGGCGGCGCCACGTACTGCGTCAGCGGGTCGTCATGGAACTCCTCGTTGACGACAATCCACATGCCCACGCCATGGCGGCGCATCATCTCCAGCAACATGTCGTGGCGCTTCCGCAGCCAGCCCTCCCGCAGCGCAATCTGCTGGGACATGGGCAACAGCCGGGGCTTCTCGTCCCGGGCCTGGGCACACCGGGACGTCGAACACGCGGACAACAACAGGAGCGGCAGGGCCGCCCACTTCAGCAGGGTCATTGGGGACTCCGAGTCGAGCAGGAGCCACACCCTATCGCTCAGACGGCACTCACCGAAGTCCCCCACCTCCGGAGCCCTTGGAGACTCCGGAGGCGGAGGACCTGGGGCGCGGACTGCCCCTTCCTCCACCACGCACCACGCAGGCCCTCCCGGATGACGCCCCCCCACGACCTGGAGTCATTCGCGTCGTCTCCCCCACCTTCACGACGCCATCCGTCAGAGGCGACGGTCGTCCCCCGACGCCGCCTGCCCGTGTGAAGCGCTCCCAAACCCTCGCGCCAAAATCTCAGTAGCTGGCGATCTGGAAATCCAGGTCGTCGTCCAGCAGGAGCTCCGCGTCACGCGCCTCCCGCTGCGGCTCATCCTCTTCAGAAGAAGCGCCCCCCCGGCAC
>NZ_SRLW01000779.1:0-253 GCF_006518215.1 Myxococcus sp. AB025B | reverse complement strand
AGCCCCCGCTGGGCGCCGAGGACGGCCTCGCGGTGCTCCAGCAGCAGTCCGGATGCGTGCGGTGCACGCGTCAGGGCCGCGCAAAACGTCAAGGCACGAGGCCTCAAGAGGACAGCGGATGCGCCGCGGTCAAGTCCCGAATCGTGTGTAGTTGGTTCGGAGGGGGTTCGGGGGAGGAATGCTCCTTGGCGGGGTCATGCAGCGGTGTCTGAGTTTGACTTCAGCAGGGACATATCGAGGTAGCGGCGGTCGT
>NZ_SRLW01000778.1:0-253 GCF_006518215.1 Myxococcus sp. AB025B | reverse complement strand
GTCGAGGAAGGCGCAGAGGCGGACATTGACGTCGTGCAGCGAGGCGACGGGCCCGAGGAAGTCGAGGCAGCCCTCGCGCAGCGTGCGCCAGAAGCGCTCCATCTTCCCGCGTGCGGGGGCGTCGTAGTGCGTGCTCCGGACGATCCCGATCACCTTCTCCGGAGCAAGCCGAACACCCTCTCCGGGGCAAGCCGAACACCGATTCCGGAGCAAGCCGAACACCGATTCCGGAGCAAGCCGAACACCTGTAGCA
>NZ_SRLW01000777.1:0-254 GCF_006518215.1 Myxococcus sp. AB025B | reverse complement strand
CTGCTACAGGTGTTCGGCTTGCTCCGGAATCGGTGTTCGGCTTGCTCCGGAATCGGTGTTCGGCTTGCCCCGGAGAGGGTGTTCGGCTTGCTCCGGAGAAGGTGATCGGGATCGTCCGGAGCACGCATGGAGCTGCGCGTGCGACGCTACCGCTGCCGTAGGTGTGGCGTGTCGCAGACAGTCGTTCCCTCTCAGGTGCTGGCCAGGAAGCTGTATTCGCTCGCGGCCGTCGCCTGGGCGCTCGCCCTGTGGGG
>NZ_SRLW01000776.1:0-254 GCF_006518215.1 Myxococcus sp. AB025B | reverse complement strand
CGTCGCTCAAGACGTTGCCCATCCCCCAGGCGGACTCCACGTCCTACCCGGGCGTCAACGTCTCGGCCCTCCCCTTTGGCCGCTTTTCAGGGGACCTTCATTGGCCGGTTTTGGGTGACCACTGAGGGCTGGTGGAACAGACGCTCGAGAAGCTCAACGAGATGAAGCTGCACGGAATGGCGAAGGCGATGAAGCGGTGGCTGGAGCAGCCGAAGGACAAGGAGCTGACGCCCGAGGACGTGCTCGGGCTCCTC
>NZ_SRLW01000775.1:0-255 GCF_006518215.1 Myxococcus sp. AB025B | reverse complement strand
CCACCGCGTGCGCTCGCATCGGCACCTCCCTCTTGCACGCCAGGCCCTACGACGCCCCCGCACGCGGGAAGATGGAGCGCTTCTGGCGCACGCTGCGCGAGGGCTGCCTCGACTTCCTCGGGCCCGTTGCCTCGCTGCACGACGTCAATGTCCGCCTCTGCGCCTTCCTCGACGCGCACTACCACGTCACCTCGCACGCGGCCCTCCTGGGCGCGACACCGAGAACCGTCTTCGAGGCCGCGCCCCGGGCGCCTG
>NZ_SRLW01000774.1:0-255 GCF_006518215.1 Myxococcus sp. AB025B | reverse complement strand
CCACCGCGTGCGCTCGCATCGGCACCTCCCTCTTGCACGCCAGGCCCTACGACGCCCCCGCACGCGGGAAGATGGAGCGCTTCTGGCGCACGCTGCGCGAGGGCTGCCTCGACTTCCTCGGGCCCGTCGCCTCGCTGCACGACGTCAATGTCCGCCTCTGCGCCTTCCTCGACGCGCACTACCACGTCACCTCGCACGCGGCCCTCCTGGGCGCGACACCGAGAACCGTCTTCGAGGCCGCGCCCCGGGCGCCTG
>NZ_SRLW01000773.1:0-270 GCF_006518215.1 Myxococcus sp. AB025B | reverse complement strand
CCTTGAGCGAGGTGGTGTCGACGGACTGCTCTTCTGCGGCGATGAAGTAGGCGACGAGACGCTTGTCGCCGGGGCCATCCTCACGAGCGAGGACGACGGCCTCCTGGATGCCGGAGAAGAGGCGCAGCGCGGACTCGACTTCACCGAGCTCGATGCGGAAGCCACGAATCTTCACCTGGAAGTCGTTGCGGCCGAGGAACTCGAGGGTGCCGTCGGAGAGCCAGCGAGCCTTGTCGCCGGTGCGGTAGAGGCGAGCACCGGGGGCGCTGC
>NZ_SRLW01000772.1:0-273 GCF_006518215.1 Myxococcus sp. AB025B | reverse complement strand
AGCCCCCGCTGGGCGCCGAGGACGGCCTCGCGGTGCTCCAGCAGCAGTCCGGATGCGTGCGGTGCACGCGTCAGGGCCGCGCAAAACGTCAAGGCACGAGGCCTCAAGAGGACAGCGGATGCGCCGCTGCCAGAGGAGACACGCATGCTGGTGGAACAGACGCTCGAGAAGCTCAACGAGATGAAGCTGCACGGAATGGCGAAGGCGATGAAGCGGTGGCTGGAGCAGCCGAAGGACAAGGAGCTGACGCCCGAGGACGTGCTCGGGCTCCTC
>NZ_SRLW01000771.1:0-278 GCF_006518215.1 Myxococcus sp. AB025B | reverse complement strand
AAGGAAGCTCACGATTATGCGGAGTTGGCCAAGGGTCTCATGGCCTCGACACGCTAGGTCGGATCGACCGTGGGCGGCGCGGCATACCCCTCAACTCCGCATAACGCCGGACTCGGCATAATTCTTCTTATGCGGTGCGCCGCATAAGCGCAAGAGCTTCGACACGCTGGCCACGCTGGTGACGGGCCACATGGGGCGCGACCTGCTGTCGGGCGACGTCTTCCTCTTCGTGGGAAGGAGCCGTCGGCGGGCCAAGGCCCTCTTCTTCGACGGTACGG
>NZ_SRLW01000770.1:0-288 GCF_006518215.1 Myxococcus sp. AB025B | reverse complement strand
GTCCACGTCGGGGAACTCCTCGGCCTCCTCGCCAAAGGAGGACCATCTCGGTTTGGTTTCACCGAGGAGCTTCCCTCTTTTCCGCGCCTCCGTCCTTGCCGACTACACACTTATAGGGACACGACCATGCGCCGCTGCCAGAGGAGACACGCATGCTGGTGGCCTCAATGGTCAGGTGAAAACCGGCCAAAGAGGGTCCCGTCAAAACCGGCCAAAGAGAGAGGGCCGAGACAGGAGGACTCCTACCCTGCGGACTCGGCGGACCGCAACTCCATGGCCCCCTTGGTG
>NZ_SRLW01000076.1:0-36155 GCF_006518215.1 Myxococcus sp. AB025B | reverse complement strand
CCCCAGCACTCCCCCAACCCCCTGAAACTCCTATGCGGGGCCCACGAACCCCGGCGCACGAGCGCGTTGACACCGCGCGTCGACCGGTGCTACCTACCGGTCGGTAGGTCGTGGCTCTGAAATCTTTACAGTCCCCCGTGACGAGGCACACGTGACGCATAGCGGACGGAAGCCGGATGAAGGCGAGCGCTACAAGGCCATCCTGGAGACGGCGGCGAGGCTCATCTGCGAGCGCGGCTACGAAGGCACCTCGATGCAGGAGATCGCCGCCGCGTGCCGGATGACGAAGGCGGGGCTCTACCACCACATCCAGAACAAGGAGCAGCTGCTCTTCGCCATCATGAACTACGGGATGGACCTGTTCGAGGAGCAGGTCCTCTCGCGCGTGCAGGACATCGCGGACCCGGTGGAGCGGCTGCGCGCGTGCATGCGCCACAACATCCTGCTGGTGACGCGCGGGTGGAGCAAGGAGGTCATCATCATCCTCCACGAGCACGCCACGCTCACCGGTGAGGCGCGCGCGTTCATCGACAGCCGCAAGAAGCGCTACGTCGACTTCCTGGAGGAGGCCTTCTCGCAGGCCGCGCAGCAGGGGCGCATCCGTCCCGTGGACCCGACCATCGGCGCGTTCTCGTTCCTGGGCATGGTGCTGTGGGTCTACAAGTGGTTCAAGCCCGACGGCCGCCTCTCGGATGAGCAGATCGCCGACGGCATGGTGGAGCTGCTCTTCCCGCCCATCGTCGCCGCCGCGGTGGATGGCCAGCCCGGGGTGTCCTCGCTGCGCATGGTGCCTCGCTCCGGAACGGAGGGGACGTGAAGACCGCGCGCTGGTGCTCGCTGGAAGACGCCGTCGCGTCCATCCCCGACGGCGCGTCGCTGGCCACGGGCGGCTTCATGCTCGGCCGCGCGCCCATGGCGCTGGTGATGGAGCTCATCGCCCAGGAGCGCCGGGGCCTGCGCCTCATCTCGCTGCCCAACCCGCTGCCCGCGGAGCTGCTCGTCGCGGGCGGCTGTCTGGCCCACCTGGACATCGCCTTCGGCGCGCTGAGCCTGGAGGGCCGCGTGCGCCCCATGCCCTGCATCAAGCGGGGAATCGAACAGGGCACCCTGTCGTGGCGCGAGCATGACGGCTACCGCGTCGTCCAGCGCCTGCGCGCCGCCTCCATGGGCCTGCCCTTCATCCCCGCGCCGGACGCGGATGTGTCGGGGCTCGCGCAGGCGGAGCCGCCGCGCACCGTGGTGGACCCGTTCACCGGTGAGAGCGTCCCGGTGGAGCCCGCGTACTTCCCGGACGTGGCGCTGATTCACGCGCGCGCCGCGGACGAGCGCGGCAACCTGTACATGGAAGACCCCACCACGGACCTGCTCGTGGCGGGCGCCGCGCGCCGGGTGATCGCCACCGTGGAGGAGCGCGTGACGAAGCTGCCTCGCGCCACCATCCCCGGCTTCCAGGTGGACCGCATCGTCCTGGCGCCCGGCGGCGCGCTGCCCACCGGCTGCGCGGGGCTGTATCCCCACGACGACGCGATGCTCGCGCGCTACCTGTCGCTCGCCGAGACGGGCCAGGAGGCGGAGTTCCTCGCCTCGCTGAAGACGCGGAGGGCGGCATGAGCGCGGCCCTGGACATCACCCCCGCGGAGACCGTGGTCTCCCTGCTCGCGCGGCAGATTGACGACGGCGCCGTGGTGGCCACGGGCGTGGCCTCGCCGCTGGCCATCCTCGCCATCGCCGTGGCCCGCGCCACGCACGCGCCGGGCCTGACGTACCTGGCCTGCGTGGGCTCGCTGGACCCGGACATCCCCTCGCTGCTCCCCTCCTCCGAGGACCTGGGCTACCTGGAGGGGCGCTCGGCGGAGATCACCATCCCCGACCTGTTCGACCACGCGCGCCGGGGCCGGGTGGACACCGTCTTCTTCGGCGCCGCCGAGGTCGATGCCACCGGCAGCACCAACATGACGGCGAGCGGCAGCCTGGAGCGCCCGCGCACCAAGTTCCCCGGCGTGGCCGGCGCCGCGACGCTGCGCCAGTGGGTCCACCGCCCCGTGTTGCTGGTGCCGCGACAGTCGCGCCGCAACCTGGTGCCCGAGGTGCAGGTGGCCACCACCCGGGACCCGCGCCGCGACGTGCGGCTCATCTCCGACCTGGGCGTCTTCGAGCTGGGCGCCTCCGGCGCGCGGCTGACGGCGCGCCACCCGTGGGCCTCGACCGAGGACATCGCCGAGCGCACGGGCTTCGACTTCACGGTGGACGACTCGCTCTCCATCACCCCGCTGCCGGACGCGCGCACCGTCGCCGCCATCCGCGCGCTGGACCCTCGCGGCCTGCGAGACCAGCTCGTCGGTCGCTGAATCCAGACATCCCTGTTTCGACTTTTGTGTCTCGCGGAGGTACGAGATGAAGGCCATTGTTCTGCGCAGTTTTGGTGAAGCCGGCAACTTGAAGCTGGAGGACGTCCCCGTGCCCGCACCGGGCAAGGGTGAGGTCTTGCTGCGGGTTCACGCTTGCGGGGTTTGTTATCACGATGTCATCAACCGTCGCGGCAACCTGCCTCGCACCCACGTGCCAGCGATTCTCGGCCACGAGGCCGCGGGTGAAGTCGTCGCGGTGGGGCCTGAGACACCGGGATGGAAGACAGGCGACCGGGCGGCGACGCTCCAGCGGATGTCTTGTGGCACCTGCGCGCTGTGTCGCAGCGGGCGCAACAGTCTGTGCAAGACGGACAACCGCTTCTTCGGCGAGGAGCTGCCGGGCGGGTATTCACAGTTCATGGTGGCGCCCGTCGCGGGGCTGGGCCGTGTGCCGTCGTCGCTCCCCTGGACGGAGGCCGCCACGGTGTGCTGCACCACGGGCACGGCGGTGCACACCCTGCGCACGCGCGGTCGCATCCGGGCGGGCGAAACAGTGCTCATCACCGGGGCCAGCGGCGGCGTGGGGATGTCCGCGGTGCAATTGGCCAAGCTGGACGGAGCGCGAGTCATTGCCGTGACGTCTGGCGAAGCCAAGGTGCAGCCCTTGCGGGCCGCCGGCGCGGATGAAGTCATCCTGTCTCGGGGCCTGGATTTCGCGGCGGAGGTGCGCAAGCGGACGCAGGGGCAAGGTGTCGACCTCGCGGTGGAAATCGTCGGCAGCGCCACGTTCGACCAGACGCTCAAGGCCATGGCTCCCGGCGGCCGGCTCGTCGTCGTGGGCAATCTGGAGTCGGGGCTCGTGCAAGTGAATCCCGGGCTCATTATCGTCAAGGAGCTGGAGATCATCGGTGCGTATGCCACGAATCAGGCCGAGCTCGATGAAGCACTCCGGCTGACGGCGACGGGCGGTGTGCGCCAATTCGTCACGGACACGGTTCCGCTGGAGGAAGCAGCGCGGGCGCATTTCCGACTGGAGAACCGCGAGGTGGCGGGCCGGTTGGTCTTGGTGCCGCCAGAGGCGTGAGCAGAAAAATCCTGCAAACCCAGACATCGACGCTCGAGTTGGAAATGAGGAACCCCATGCAGAGAAAAGTTGGAATCGAGGCCCTGGCGGTCGCGGTGCCCTCCCGGTACGTGGACATCGAGGACCTGGCGCGCGCCCGGAACGTGGACCCGGCGAAGTTCACCTCGGGGCTCGGCGCTCGGGAGATGGCCGTCACGGACCCGGGTGAGGACACGGTGGCGCTGGCCGCCACGGCGGCGGCGAGGCTCATCCGGCAGCAGGGCGTGGACCCGTCGCGCGTGGGAATGCTCGTGGTGGGCACGGAGACGGGCATCGACCACTCCAAGCCTGTCGCGTCCCACGTCCAGGGGCTGCTGAAGCTGCCGCGGACGATGCGCACGTATGACACGCAGCACGCCTGTTACGGCGGCACCGCGGGGCTGATGGCCGCGACGGAGTGGCTCGCCTCCGGCGCGGGGGCGGGCAAGGTCGCCATCGTGGTGTGCGCGGACATCGCCCGGTACGGCTTGAACACGGCGGGCGAGCCGACGCAGGGAGGCGGCGCGGTGGCGCTGCTGGTGTCCGAGCAGCCGGACCTGCTGGCCCTGGACGTGGGGCTCAACGGCACGTGCACCATGGATGTGTATGACTTCTGGCGGCCCATCGGCCGGCGGGAGGCCGTGGTGGACGGGCACTACTCCATCAGCTGCTATCTGGAGGCGCTGTCCGGCGCGTACCGGGGCTGGCGCGAGAAGGCGGTGGCGGCGGGGCTGGTGCGCTGGTCCGGCTCGCTGCCGGGTGAGCAACTGGCGCGCATCGCGTACCACGTGCCCTTCTGCAAGATGGCGCGCAAGGCGCATACGCAGCTGCGGCTGTGTGATTTGGAGGACGCGAAGGACTCGAAGGCCGGGACGCCGGAGGCTCGCGAGGAGCTGGCGAAGTCGGCCGCCAGCTATGACGCGCAGGTGGCCTCGTCGCTGGGGCTCAACGCGCGCATCGGCAATGTATATACGGCGTCGCTGTACCTGGCGCTCGCGGGGCTGCTGCACGGCGAGGGCGCGAAGCTCGCGAACCAGCGGATTGGACTCTTGTCCTACGGCAGCGGCTGCATGGCGGAGTTCTTCTCCGGCGTCGTCGGGGAGAAGGCCGCCGAGCGCATGGCGCGCGCGGACCTGGACACCGTCCTGGCCCGGCGCGAGCGCGTGCCCATCGAGGAGTACGAGCGGCTGATGAAGCTGGGCTCGGATGCGCCCGAGACGAAGGCTCCGCCCCCGGGCGCGTTCCGCCTCACGGAGATTCGCGACCACAAGCGCCTGTACGCCGAGGGCGGCGCGGCCTGAGGCTCAGGGGTCCGTCCCGCACTCAGCGGGACGGAGTGAGCCTGCGGACCCGCCACGGCTCCGCGCGGAGGACGAACGCGCGGGGCCACGTCCCCCGGGGACGGAGGGCCGCGTGTCGCGCTCCATGGCAACAAGGACAAGGAGAGCCCCACCCACAGGTGCGAGTGGTCCGCGACGAGCCCCGGGAACACGCTCCTACCCTTCACGTCGAGCACCTGGGCGCCGGCCGGTACCGGCACCTCGGCCGATGGCCCCACCGCGCGGAGCGTCTCGCCCTCGATGACCAGCGTCGCATCCTCGATGGGCGGGCCCCCATTGCCCTGCTGCGAGGAGAAAAGGAGCACCACCCGAGCCAGGGGTGGCGCGCCCCGGCGGCGCGGCTGGCGCTGGTGTAGGGCTCCAGGTACGTGCGGTCCCCCGTGAGCAGGAAGCCGCGCTGGCCCGTCTCCGCGTCCTTCAGCGCGGACAGGAGCGTCTTCATCCGCTCGACCACTTCCATCGTGTGGCGCACCAGCGCCGCCGCGTCCGCGTGGGACTCGAGCGAGCGGTACGACAGATGGCGAGCGCCGCGACGATGAAGCCCGCCAGGGTGCCGGTGGGCAGCAGCGGGCCGAAGCGCGTGGCCCTCGAGCGCGAGCCGTCCGGGGGAGGCGGAGTCATGACTCACGCCCTCCACGCGAGGAGGACTGTCCCTCCTGGGATACCATCCGACGGACCCGAGGTCCGCGCACACAGCACGGGAGAACACCTGTCATGGGAGCGCGCGTCCGGCAGCGGGGAACCACACGCGGGAGGCTCCCGTAACATGGCTCCGACGACGGCCCGCACCTCCGCCTCGCGCACGACGTCGGCTTTCGTACGTTGAGCGCGGACCTCGACCCGGAGTGCCGCACTTTCGATGCTCGCGGTCCCGGTCCGCCTCAGGGATCTCCCGCATCCGGACGGCTGGAATAGGCTGCGGGCATGCCGACGGACCTCACCCGCCTCCGAGTCTCGGGCTTCCGCTCCCTGCGGGAGGTCGAGCTGCGCCCAGGCGCCATCTGTGTCCTGGTGGACACCGAGGGGACGGCGACGCGCGACTTCGTCCACCTGTTCGAGCTGCTGCGGGCCCTGGCCGAAGGACAGCTCCAGCGGCACCTGAGGGAGGCAGGCGGCTCACCGGCCGCGCCCGGGGGGGAGTCCATCCGGTTGCAGCTGGGCCTGCGGACGGACGACTACGGCATCGAGCTGCGCCGGACGGGCACGGACTCGTGGCGGGTGTGCTGGGAGCTGGCGGACCTGCTCGTCGGGTTGGCCGCGCTGCTGGTGGACCCGGACCTGGACGCGCCTCGCGAGGAGTCCTCACTGGCGGAGCTGGCCCCCCAGGAGCCGTCGAGAGATCCCCCCGCGGGCACGAGCACCGACGACCTGGAGCGCTGGTACGTGGGCAACGTCCTGGAGAGCGTGCTGTGGGAGATGCGGTGCTTCCTGCGGGGCGTGCGAGTGGAGGGCCGGACGCCCCAGGACGTGGGGACGCTGGTGCTCATCCAGGCCCCCGACGCGGCCCCGCCGCCCGCCGCCATCTGGGACACCGTCCAGCGCGTGCGAGAGACCTCGCGCCATGCCCAGGTGCTGCTGTGCACGGCGTCGGAGTCGCTGGCCGAGGCGTTCGACCCCCGGGAGGTCCTCCGCGTGACGACGCATGACGGGAGCTCGCGGCTCGAGCTCCCGGACGCCGCGCTCAGGCCCCGGTGAGGCTCACGGCGCGAAGCGCCACACCCGCACGGCCACGTCGCCACCACCCGTGGCGATGAGGTCCTCCGCGGAGCGCCACGACACGGCGGCGACGCCCTCCTCGTGGAAGCCGATGACGTCCGCGGGGCTCTCGAACCGGGCCGTGTCCCAGACCAGGACCTGTCCAGCCAGGGTCCCTCCCACGAAGCGGCGCCCGTCCGGACTCCACGCGAGCGACAGCGGCCAGACGGGTGTGGAGGCCGACATGACGAGGCTGCCCGTGGCGACCTCGCGCACGAACAAGCCGACGCTGTTGCCCAGCACGAGCCGCGTCCCATCCGGGCTCAGCGCCGCGGCGCGGAACAGCTCCGCGCCATGCGCCCGGACGGTCGCCACCTCGCGGGTGGCGGGGTCCCAGATGGACCAGCCCACGTCCACGAAGGCGGCGACCAGCTGGCCCTGGGGCGTCCACTGCAGCGACAGGACCCGTCGCTCGCCCTCCGGGAAGCGGAACACCTCCGCGCCCGTGCCGACACGGAAGACGCGGATGACACCCCGCTCGGTGGGCAGACCCGGCGAGCTCGCCGCCGTGGCCAGCAGGGTTCCATCCGGGCTCAGGCCGACGTGGTCGATGGCCAGCGTCGCCGGTGACTGGGTGATGGGGAGCTGCGCGAGCGTCCCGTCCGCCGCGTTCCAGAGATGCACGAGGCCGTCATCGCCTCCCGACGCCAGTCGCGTTCCATCCGCGCTCCAGGCGAGCGCCCGCACCCGCTTCGCGCCGGGGCGGGTGAGCGTCCGCAACCACTCACCGCCGGGCCCCCACAGCTGGACCTTTCCCTCGCCTCCGCTGGACGCGAGCATCTCGCCCGTCGGACTCCACGCCACGGTCTCCACCGACAGGTCGTGCGCGAGCAGCTCGCTTCGGACCACCGTCGCCTTGTCCAGCTCCAGGGTGAAGACATCGAGGACCGACGTGGGCAGGTCATCCACCACCGCGAAGCGAGGCTCGGTGGGATGGAAGCTCAGTGCGTCGTAGCCCGTGGCGGTGCCCGTCGGCGGCGTCTGGCTGGCATCCACGAGCACGGTGCCCGCGGCCGCGTCCAGCACGAACAGCTTGCGCATCGGGTCTCCCACCGCGAGCCAGCGCCCGTTCGCGCTCCACTCCACCAGCGTCGCCCGGCTCCAGTCGCCCTTGTATGTGGACTCCAGGCGGTAGCCCGCGGTGAGGTAGACCCGCACCTCGCCCTCGAAGCCCACCGCGAAGCGCGTCCCGTCCGGACTCCACGCGAAGCCGCCGGGGATCTCCAAGAGCTCCTCGAGCGTCCGCGTCCCCACGCCGTGGAGCTCCACCCACTGCGAGAAGGCGCCGCCCCACCGGCCCGCCTCCATCGCGAGCCGCGAGCCGTCCGGGCTCCACGTCAGCGCACGCACGCGGTCCACCGCCGTCAGGGGCGCGCCCTCGCGCTCACCGGTGGCGGCGTCCCAGACATGGACCTCCTTGCTCGCGTTCGTCGCCGTGGCCAGGCGCGCGCCATCCGGGCTCCACGCGAGCGCCTCCACGGCCCCGCTCTGGACGGCCCAGGTGCGCAGCGTGGCGCCCGTCACCGCGTCCAGCAGGACCACGCGGCCCGTCGACAGCCCCGCGGCCAGCGTGTTGCCCTCCGGCTTCCACGCGAGCCCGACGAAGCGCGCGTCGTCCGGCGCGAAGATCATCCGCGTCACCGCGCCGCTCCGCGCGTCCCAGATGCGCAGCGGCCCGCCGCTCGAGGTCCCCTCCAACGCGGTGAGCCGCGTCCCGTCGGGGCTCCACTGCGGCGCCCCGGGCAGCCGCGCGCCCGAGCGCTGCCAGGCCAGCGCCGCGTCGGTCTCCGGCGCGAAGAGCGCGGTCACGAAGCGGTCGCCGTCGATGACGAGCTCGCAGCTTCGTGCCTTGCCCTGGCAAGGCGTCATCCCCAGCAGCCGCCACCCCTCCTCGGGCTCGGCCTCCACCGTCATGTGCGTCCCGGTGGCGAAGCGCGCGTCACACGCCTCCGAACAGTCGACCCCCACCGGCGTGCTCGTCACGCGCCCCTTCCCCACGACGCGAACCTGCAGCGCCCAGGTGCCCGCCGGCGAGGCGTCCCGGACGGTCAGCGTCACCGCGGGAGACCACTCGCCCGCGGTGCCATGGGAGTCCACCGCGCGGCAGCGGACCTGGAACGTCCCTTCCCGCTCGAAGGTCGCGACCACGCCGGACGGCGTGCCGCTCGGGACCTCCGGAGAGGTGACCAGGCTCGTCGTCCCGCCCCAGTCGAAGACATACGTCACGGCGTCGCCATCCGGGTCGGACGCGGTGCAGCGCATGGGCGTCGGCGCGCCGGGCTCCACCACCACCGTGTCGAGCTGGAGCCGGGCCACCCCGGGGGCACGGGAGGGATTGGGGGTGGGCGGCTGTCCGCCGGAGGAACAGGCGCCGAGCCACGAGACCAGCAGCAGCACGACGCACAGGGACACGGGACGTGAAGTCATGGGCTCTCACTCGCGCGTCCCGGCCCCCCAGATGCGCGTTGCGCCCATCCCTAATCCCAGGCCCCGCCCTTGTCAAAGCCTGTCGTCCCGGCGGCGGGGACCGGATTGCCCCCCGCGGCTACGTTTGCGCGGCCTTGCGCTCCGAATAGAGGGCCCACTCCTCCTTCACCGCCCTGGCGAAGTTCGGGCGCTCGCGCAGCCTCGCCACGTAGGCGCTCAGCGCGGGCCACTTCTTCAGGTCCAGCGGCGTGGCGCCACACCAGTTGAGGACGACGAAGAGATAGGCATCCGCCACGCTGAAGGCGTCGAGGAGGAACTCGCGCCCCGTCAGGTGATGCTCCACGACGTCGAGCCTCGCGGGCGCCTTCGCCAGCGCATACTCCTTCACGGCGTTCGGTGAGTTCAGGTCGAACACGGGCGCGAAGACCGTCTTGTGCAGCTCCGTGGCGATGAAGGACAGCCACCGCTGGAGCTGCTCGCGGCCCTGGGGGTCCACCGGGGCCAGCTTCGCGTCCGGCCAGCGGTGGGCGATGTACTGGAGGATGGCGGCGCTCTCGAAGAGCAGCGCCCCGTCCTCCTTGCGCAGCGCCGGGACGAGCGCCAGCGGATGGACCTCGCGATAGTCCTGTCCCTCCGCGGTCTGCTTCGTCTTGCGGTCCACCGGGATGAAGCGGACGTCCGCGCCGGCCTCGTAGAGGGAGATCCGGGTCGCGAGCGAGCAGGACATGGGCAGGAAATACAGTTGCATGGGCATACCTCCACGAGGCGGGGCTGGAGGCCCCTCGGGAACGCCCGCGACTCTGCCCCTCCCCACCCTATGCGTCCAACGCATCCTTGGCATAGGCTCGATGCATGGATGACATCGCTCCGCCTCCGAGCACCCGCCTGGACATCAAGGACCTGCGGGTGGTGATGGCGCTGGCCTCGGCCGGCACGACGGCGCAGGCCGCGTCCCTGCTCCACCTCACCCAGCCCGCCGTCAGCCGCGCCCTGCTCTCCGCGGAGGACAAGCTGGGGGCCACCCTGTTCGACCGCACGCCGCGCGGGCTCGTGCTCACGGACGCGGGGCGCCGGCTCGTCACCGGGGCCGGCAAGCTGCTCGTCGAGCTGGGAGAGCTGGAGCGCGAGGTGCGCACCCCCGCCACGCCGCCCGTCCGCCTGCGGCTGGTGTGCGAGTGCTACACGGCCTACCACTGGCTGCCATCCCTGCTGCTGGAGCTGCGCCGCTCCATCCCCCGGCTCACGGTGGACCTGGCGGTGGAGCACACGCTGTCCCCGCTCCCCGCGCTCGAGGCGGGCGACATCGACGTGGCGCTGCTCACCAACTCCCCGCTGCGCCGCTCCTCCACCTTCGAGGTGCGCCCGCTCTTCCACGACGAGCTGGTCTTCGTGGTCGCCCCGTCCCACCCCCTGGCGGCGCGCAAGACCTTCACCGCCGAGGACCTCAAGGCCCACACCCTGCTGACGTCCCACACCCCCAGGGCGCAGGACGTCTGGTTCGTGAATCAAATCTTCGGCCGGGAGCGCCCACGCCTGCGCGTCGAGCGCATCCCGCTCACGGAGGCCCTGCTGGACCTGGCGCGGGCGGGGCTCGGTGTCGCGGTGCTGTCGGAGTGGATCGTCGCGCCCCATCTCGCGCGCGGCGACCTGGTCCTGCGGCGGCTGGACACCGGGCCCCTGGAGCGGCCGTGGCGCATCGCCTGGCGGAGGGAGGCGGGGGACGCCGCCGCGCGCCTCGGGAAGGCGCTGCTCGGGCTGGCCCCCCAACGGGTCGCGGAGCTGGACGTGTCACTCCAGCGTGGGTGACGGCGCGTTCACCGGCTCGGGCGGTTCGAAGGCCGGACGGGTGATGAGCTGGTCGATGGACGGCCGCTCGCGGCGCTCGAAGGGCGGCAGCTTCACCGCGCGCCCCGTGCGCGCCGACTCCTGGAGCGCGACGACCACCCGCACGTCCGCCAGCCCCTCCCAGCCCGACGGCTCCGGCTCGCGCCCCTCCAGGATGCACCGCGAGAAGTAGAGCAGCTCCGGCGCGAACTGGTCCTGGTCCGCGAAGCTCCGCTCCTTTGTCTTCCCGTCCACGGTGAGGAAGTGCTTGCGCTCGGTGCCGTAGCCGAAGCCCGGCTCCACGCGCAGATCCCCCTTGGAGCCGACCACGCGGTAGCTGGAGACCTCCGACGCGGCGTGGCTGATGGCGAACTGCGCCAGCCGCCCGCCGGAGAAGCGCAGCAGCGCGAGCGCCGTGCCGTCCACGCCCTCGAAGCGCGCGTCCGGGTCCTCCTGCGTGAAGCAGACGACTTCCGTGGGCTCGGCGCCGAAGAGGTAGCGCGCGGCGTTGATGGGATAGGGCCCCTCGTCGAGCAGCGCCCCGCCGCCCACCTCCTGGCGCGTGCGGATGTCCCCCGGCCGCGCCTGCTGCGTCATCACCGCGGAGAAGAGCGACGGCTCGCCCAGCGTGCCCGCGCGCACCAGCTCGATGGCGCGCAGGTTCGCCTCCTCGAAGTGGAGCCGGTAGGCAATCATCAGCCGGACGTCGTTCTCGTCCGCGACGCGAATCATCGCCTCGCAGTCCTCCACCGTCGTCGCCATCGGCTTCTCGCACAGCACGTGCACGCCCACCCGCGCGGCGCGCTCGGTGAACTCGCGGTGCATCGTGTTGGGCAGGACGATGTAGGCGGCGTCCACGCGCGCGTCGCGGCACACCTGCTCGAAGTCCTCGTAGCCGGCGCACTCCACGCCGTACTGCTTCTTCAAGGCCGCGCGCTTCTCCCGGTCCGAGGAGAAGATGGCCACCAGCTCCGAGTTGTCCTTCGCGTTCTGGAACGCCGGGAGGATGGCCACCTGGGCCAGGTTGCCCGCTCCCACCACCGCATACCGGATTCGCCGCTCGCCTTGTCGGGCCATGGACACACGTCCTCCTCTGCGCGTCACGCTGGGCGCCCGGGCCGTGCGTCACAACCCCCGCAGGCACGGCGGCGGGCCCGCACGCGTGCAGGGCGAGCGACAGGGTTCGAGGAAACGAACCGCGCTGCCCAGGTGCGCGCCTCCGCGTCTGGGAGAAGGAGGCACCCGGCGCATGCCTGGAGGCTCGTCCGTCCCGGCGGGCGGGCCTGCCCGCGCTCCCTTCGAGGCACAGGGCAGGTTCCCCCGCCCTCCGGGCCATCCGTACCGTTGGCGGGTACCGAAAGCGACGGAGGACGAAGTCCATGAGCGAGCAAACCCAGGCCAGGGCCGCGGTCGTCTGGAAGAAGGGCGGTCCCTTCCAACTCGAGGACGTCACCATCGACGCGCCCCAGGCCGACGAGGTGCTCGTCCGGATGGTCGCCACCGGCATGTGTCACACGGACATGATCGTCCGGGACCAGTACTATCCGGTGCCCCTGCCCGCGGTGCTCGGACACGAGGGCGCGGGCATCGTCGAGCGCGTGGGCAGCCGGGTGACCAAGGTGGTGCCGGGCGACCACGTCGTCATGGCCTTCACCTTCTGCGGCAAGTGCGACCTGTGCCAGTCCGGGCACCCGGCCTACTGCCGCGAGTTCTTCGCGCGCAACATGGGCGGCGGGCGCATCGACGGCTCCACCGCCACGCAGAAGGAGGGCAAGCCGCTGCACGACCACTTCTTCGGTCAGTCCTCCTTCGGCACGCTGGCCATCGCCACCGAGCGAAACATCGTCAAGGTGCGCAAGGACGTGCCGCTGGAGCTGCTCGGACCGCTCGGCTGCGGCATCTCCACCGGCGCGGGCGCGGTGCTCAACTCGATGAAGGTCACCGCGGGGAGTTCGTTCGCGGCGTTCGGCTCCGGCGCGGTGGGCCTCTCCGCCATCATGGCCGCGAGGCTCGCGGGCGCCACCACCCTCATCGCCGTGGACACCAAGCCCCACCGGCTCAAGCTCGCGCTGGAGCTGGGCGCCACGCACGCGGTGAACGGCCAGGACGAGGACGCGGTGGAGTTCATCCGCCGCGTCACCGGCGGCAAGGGCGTGGACTTCACGCTCGAGTCCACCGGCCACCCCAAGGTGCTGCGGCAGGCCGTGGACGCGCTCGACATCCTGGGCACGTGCGGCGTCGTGGGCGCGCCCCCCATGGGCACCACCGCGAGCTTCGACGTGAATGACCTGATGGTGCCCGGCAAGAGCATCCGGGGCATCGTCGAGGGCGACAGCGTGCCGGACGTCTTCATCCCCCAGCTCATCGACCTCTACTCGCAGGGCAGGTTCCCGTTCGACAAGCTGGTGAAGTTCTACCCGCTGACGCAGATCAACGAGGCGGCCAAGGACTCCGAGAAGGGCGACACGCTCAAGCCCGTCATCCGGATGTCGCAGTCGAACTGAGACCCCGAAGGAGAGTCCATGGCGGAGCCATCGATTGCCGTCACCGGTTGCACGGGCAGGCTGGGCGGGCGCGTCGCGCGACAGCTCGCCGAGAAGGGCGTCCCCCAGCGGCTCATCGTCCGCGACGAGAAGCGCGCCCCCCACCTGCCCGGCGCCGAGGTGCGCGTCGCGACGTATCAGGACCGGGCCGCGCTCTCCCGGGCGCTGGAGGGCATCAAGACGGTGCTCTTCGTGTCCGCGAAGGAGGCCCCCACGCGGCTCGATGAGCACTTCGCCTTCATCGAGACCGCAGCCTCGGTGGGCGTCCAGACGCTCGTCTACACGTCGTTCCAGGGCGCGGCCCCCCACGCGACGTTCACCTTCGCCAGGGACCACTGGGCCACCGAGCAGAAGCTTCGCGAGCAGCGCTTCGCGTCGGTGGTCCTGCGCGACAGCCTCTACCTGGACTTCCTGCCGATGCTGGCCGGTGAGGACGGCATCATCCGGGGACCCGCGGGCAACGGGCGCGTCGCCGCCGTCGCCCAGTCGGACATCGCCGACGTCGCCACCGCCGTGCTGCTCCATCCGGAGCCGCATCGGGGACAGACGCTCACGCTGACGGGCCCCGCGGCGCTGGGCTTCGACGACATCGCCCAGGTGCTCACGCGCAGGCTCGGCAAGCCCATCCGCTACTACGCCGAGAGCATCGACGAGGCCTACCGCTCGCGCGCCCACTACGGCGCGCCCCAGTGGCAGGTCGACGCGTGGGTCAGCACCTATACGGCAATCGCCTCCGGCGAGATGTCCGCCGTCACCTCCGACGTCGAGCGTGTCACGGGACACCCTCCCCTGGGGCTCGAGGACCTGCCGCTGTCGTCCGCATGAGCGCGCGTCGGGACGCACCGCGGCACGCGAGGGTGGCGGTTGCGACCCACTCGGGAAAAGCGATGAAGGCCCGTAGGATGGCCGCATGAACGCATGGCTTCGTCGCGCGGCGGTTCCGGGTGTCGTCACGCTCCTGCTTACCACGGCCTGTGGAGATCCTCGGGAGGCCCGGGGGGAATGTCGAGGAACCCTCCAGGGAGAACAGGTGGACTGGCCCATCGACGGCGAGTACTCGCGCCTGACGCGAGACCGCTTCGGGGTCATCGACCCGTTGTTGTTCATCAGCTACCTGCCCGACGGGCAGGCGACGCTCTCCGACTTCGGCGTGGACATCGAGCTCGTGGATGGCGCGGCGTTCGACAGGGGCGACGCCCCTCGCACCGCGCAGCTCGTCAACACCGGCGCTGCCCTGGCCCCCGAGGAGGGCTCCGGGGTGAAGCGCTGGCGCCCCACGCGCTCGGACTCGGGGGGCAGCGGCACGGGCTACCCGGAGCGCTCGGGGGTCCCCGCGAGCGGCACGTTGACGGTGGAGGTGCTGGCGGATGATCACGCCGAGGGCCACTTCGTCTATCGCTATGCGAGTGGAGATGAGCTGAAGTGCACCTTCGACATCCCCACGCCCGCGGCCGCCGGGAGCGTCTGGGATGGCGCGGGCGACGGCGATGACGATGACGACGACTGAGCCACCGTGAAGCTCAGCCCGCGGGGAACCACCACGACAGCTTGAGCGCGAAGGTGTGTCCCCCCGGGCTCAGCAGCGCGTCGCCCAGCGCCTTGGGCGCCAGCGCGTTGCCCCCGAGCGAATCCGCGGAGCGGTCCTGCTGCCACACCGCGTAGAGCGTGCTGCCCGGGCGCCACTCCCAGCGCAGCACCACGTTGCTGCGGAAGGAGCGGACGTTGAAGTCCTGGTTGGCCAGCTGGAAGTCGCTCGCGCCGTCCGTCACGTCCCAGACCCCGCCCTCCCCGCGCGACAGCGACGTGCCGTCCTGTCCGTACCTGCGCAGCTGACGCCCGCGCGCGCGGGCCAGCTCGCCGGGCGCGCTGAAGACACCGCTGGACGCGAACGGCTCCGCGTAGGCATCCAGGCTCAGGTCCGGGGTGATGAAGAGGTTGGCGCGGAAGCGCAGCGCCAGCTCGCGGCGTCGCACCGCGCCGAAGACGTAGCGCCGCGCATACGTCTCCTCGCGGCCACCCTCCAGCGTGGCCATGTACTGACGGGCCTCCGTGTAGAGCGAGCCCACGGGCTCCACCGACAGGCGCAGGTTGCGCAGGGGCTGCACGGTGACGGTGCCCGTCAACGTTCCACCGCCGCTGCCGTCCTCGTACGTCCACGCCAGCGCGTCCACCTCCCACAGGTTCGTCCCGGAGGCGTTGTTGTTCAGGAGCACGTTCGCCTCCAGCCCCTGGGGCGTCTGCATCAGCGGGCCGCCGCGCGTGAGCTGGTCCGAGAACGCGCGGGGGTAGTAGGTGACGAGCAGGCTCGCCTCCCAGAAGTTGGGGAAGGTCACCTCCCCGCTGAACATGAACTGGTTCACGGTGCGCGTGCCGCCGTGGTTCCAGTTGCCGTACGTCAGGAGGCCCAGCTTGTAGCCGCGCAGGAAAGTGCCCGGGTTCGTCTCGCGGTAGTACAGCCCCAGGTTCAGGTCCACGTCGTCCGTGGTGCTCAGCCGGCCCAGCTCGTTGAGCTCGAAGCCCGGCGACTCCACGCCCACGCTGCCGTTCCACAACCAGTGCTCACCGCTCTGGCGCACCACCTTCGCGCCCACGGTGTAGCCCGACATCGAGCGCGCCTCCGGGTCCAGCCGGACGTAGGTCTGGTCCGGCCGCTGGAAGTAGCGCGCGCTGGAGCGCTGCAGCCGGCCGATGGCCGCCGGGTCTCCTCGCACCAGGCTGCCGCCCGCGAAGCCGGAGACGATGTACTCGCCGTCGCGCAGCCGCAGCCGGAAGTCCGCGCCGCCCGTGTACGCCTCGCGCGCCAGCTCCCCCGTGCGCCCCTCGCCCTCGCCGATGTCTCGGTGGACGGTGGTGAGCGTGGCGCCCACCGTCGAGCCCCTGCCCAGCTCCTGCTGCGCGCGCAGCACGCCGAAGCCCGTGCGCGAGTCCACCTTCACGCGCCCCTGCTCCTGGGTCGCGAAGTCGTACGTGTCCGCGTGGCCCTCGCCCGTGAGCGCCCCGAGCACGCCCAGCGACAGCCCCGACGACAGGCGCCCGGTGAGCTTCGCCGCGCCCCAGATGGGCGTCGCCCGCGAGGGCTCCACGTAGTCCGCGCTGGCGCGCAGCCGGGGCGCCGCGCCGATGCGCCGCGAGTAGAAGTACGCGGGCCCGTTGTTGTTCGTGTTGTTGTTGTTGAACAGCTGGCTGCCCTCGGTGAAGAAGGGCCGCCGCTCGTCCACCACCACCTCGAAGTCCGTGAGGTTGACCTGGGCCGGGTCCGCGTCGATCTGCCCGAAGTCCGGGTTCACCGTCACGTCCAGGTTCAGGTTGGGGCCCAGCCCCACCTTGCCGTCCACGCCCACCCGCGCCGAGTACGCGCGCCGGTCCTCGAACGGCGTGCCCTCGCGCGGATTGGCGCCCGAGTCCAGGCGCCAGTCCCCCGTCACGTACGGAAGCAGCTCGACGCGACGCGAGGGCGCCACGCCGCGCAGGCCCGACAGCTCGCCGAAGCGCGAGGACCAGCCGGTGATGTCGCGCGGCACCACCACCCAGAAGTCGTCCTCGTTGCGGCGCGGGATGACGCGCTGGATGTTGAGGCCCCACACCTGCTCGTTGGCCGCGTCGAAGCGCAGCTGCGAGAAGGGGATGCGCAGCTCCGCCACCCACCCGTCCGCCGTCCGCGTGGTGCGCGCCTCCCACACCGGGTTGAAGGACAGGTCGACGACGTACTCGTGGTCATCCGGGTGGTACCAGTCCACCCGCACCCCGGCCGCGGTGACGGCGAAGCTGTAGGCCGTGCGCCTGTCGCGGTACGTGTCCAGGGAGATGATGAGCCGCTCGGCCGAGCCGCTCTCGTCCCGCCGGGTCATCACCGTCTCGATGTCCTCCGGGCCCAGGCTGGACATGCGCGCGCCCACGTAGAGCGCGTCCGCGTCGTACACGAAGGCGACCTCGGTCTTCACCGTGGCGGGCAGGCCCTGCACGGGCTCCTTCTGGAGGAAGTCGCTGGTGAAGGCGGCCTGCCTCCACGCGTCGTCATCCAGCACGCCGTCCAGCGAGGGCCCCTTGTCCACCCGGCTCGCCTGGAGGCGGCGCCCCTCCACCTCCACCGTGGGCACCTGCGCGAGGACGGACGGCCCCCACGCCAGCAGCAGGAGGACGAGCCAGCCTGGTGCCCGGCCCACGCTTGCACCGCGCCTGTCGACGAGGGCCTCCACGCGTCCGCTCACTCCACGCTGACGGCCGCGCGAGGAGGCTCCACCCGGGGAGCGGCGCGCAGCGCGGTGACGGCCCGGGCCAGTCGGGTGCCCGCCACCAGCGCCGCCACCATCAGGATGACGCCCGCCAGCCCCGTGACTCGCCGCGTGTCCACCAGGTCGATGAGGTAGCCCGCGCTGCTCGCGCCCAGCAGCAGGCACGCGGTGCTCACGGAGCGGAAGACGCCCATCACCCGGCCCAGCAGCCCCAGCTCCACGTGCGTCTGCATCAGCGGCCCCAGGCCCACGTTGAGCAGCACGTTGCCCAGGCCGATGAACACCATGCCGCCCATGGCCACCGCGAGCGTCGGCGCCACCGCCATCAGCAGCACGCCCAGGCCACACACGCCCAGCCCCAGCCCCGGCAGCCACTCCAGCCGGAGCCGCCGGTGAAGGCTCCCCGCCACGGCGAAGCCCGCGAACATGGACACGCCCAATGTCGTGCCCAGCCACGCCAGCCGCTCCTCGGGCAGCCCCAGCTCCCGCGTCACCAGGTAGAGCTGCACCACCTCGATGAGCCCCGAGGCCGCCATCGCCAGCGCGCCCAGCCCCACCAGGCTGCGCACGAACACGCTGCCGCGGACGTACGCGAGCCCCTCCTTCGCCTCGCGCAGCACGGACGCGCCTTGCGCGGACGGCACGCTCACGCAGCGCGCGCGGATGGCCAGGTTGATGCACATGGCCACCAGGAAGGACGCCGAGTCGAGCGCGAAGCTCACCCACGGCCCCAGCACGAAGTAGATGCCCGTGCCCAGCGCCATGCCGAGAATCATGATGGCGCTCGTCGTGGCCTGCCTGAGCGAGCTGGCCGCCACCAGGTCCTCGCGTGGCACCGTGGAGCGGATCAACGCCACCCGCGCCGGGTCATACAGCTGCTCCACCGCGCTGGAGCAGAAGGCCACCGCGTACGCCAGCGGCAGGCTCTGCTTCGCCACCGCCACCAGCTGCAACAGGCTCAGCACGCACCGCGCGGCGTCACAGAACACCATGACGCCGCGCCGCTCCCACCGGTCCGCCAGCGTCCCCGCCGTCAGCCCCAGAAGGAGCGCGGGCGCCGTCGTCGCCACGGTGATGGCCGCCGTGGCCACGGGAGACTCGCCCCCGGTGACGGAGAAGACCCAGAACAGGAGCGCCATGTTGCGCAGCCAGTCCCCGAGCCCGGAGACCAGCTGGCCACACCAGATGAGCGCGAAGTCACGATGTCTCAGGACCGCGAAGATGGGAGCCCCCTGCCGCTCAGCTGTCGCGCTCGGAGCGCATCTCGCCCATCGCCACCACCACCCGACGCGCCCCCGCGAAGGGCGTCCGGCCATGGGTCACGAGCATGTTGTCCAGCAGCATCACGTCCCCCGCCTGCCAGGGGAAGGCGAACGTCGTCTTCAGGAACGCCTCGCGCACCTCCTCCAGGTCCGCGTCGCGGATGGGCGTGCCGTCCCCGTACAGGCTGTTGCGCGGCAGGTCCTCCTCCTCGAAGACCATCCGCATCGCCGCGCTCACCTTCGGCCCCAGATTGGATACGTGGAAAAGATGCGCTTGGTTGAACCAGACATCCTCGCCCGTGAGGGGGTGCTTCATGACCGCCGGACGCACCGAGCGGGTCCGCAAGCGGTTTGCGCCCAGCCACTCCACCTGCATTCCCACACGCTCACAGTACGCGTCCACCTGGGCCCGGTCCTCGGTCTGAAAGACTTTCTGCCAGGGGAGGTCAACGCCCGTGCCGTAATTTCTCACATACATCACCCGGTTCCGGGTGAAGCGCTCACGCACTTCAGGTGAAAGGCATTCCAGGACGGCCCGGCTGTCTGCGATGGGTGTAGCGCCACCCTCCAGAGAAGGTTGTACGCAGTGAAAGAACAACTTCATCGGCCAGGCCGACGCGTACGACATTTCATTGTGTTGCGGAATGGTTTCGTTCGCGGGGTACTCGGTGGATGTGTACACCTTTCCACTGACTTCCGTCCGGGGCGTGGAACGCTCCTGATACTCGGCCAGGGACGGCTGGATACACTCCGCGAAGCGCTCGAACGCCTCCACGCCCGGCACACGGAAGCCACGGAAGAGCATGGCCGGCCGCTGTGAGAGCAGGTGCCGCAGCGCCTCTGCGTGAGCCCGTCCCCACTCGACCAGGTCCACGCCCTCCCGCTCGGGGCCGAGCGCCAGCAGACACGGCGGTGCCCCTGGCAGCGCACGCTGCGACACGTCCGACAGTACTCGCAGATCCAACGGCTTCTCCTACTCCACCAGAGCCCTCGGCTCCGCGCGGACATGGACCCTGTGTGACACACCCTCATGCCGGGCGTGCTTCACGGACCCCTCTTGACTTCCACGCATTACCACTTAAAAGATTTGAATTCGATAAGCAACAGTCACCGGGATTGAGATGGACAGACAACGAGTCGAGCCGCGCGTGCGCCGTTGTGGGTCCCCACTCCGCGAATAATTCAGACAGGGGCATTCGCTTGCCTTCCGCCAGCAATCAGCACCGGTCCCCCTCGGGCCGGCCTCATTCCCGTTGTGTCACATCCGGCCAGCGGCGCTTCTGGTTCCTGGACCAGTTGGAGCGCCACAATCCCTTCCACAATCAGCTGGTCTCGCTGGAACTTCACGGAGTGGTTGAACCGTCCGAGCTGGTGCCACGTCTCACGGCCTTGACCCTGCGACACGACATCCTGCGCGCGCGATTCACGGCGTACGAAGGACAGCCGTTGCAACAGATACAGCTGGAGCAGCCTCCGGCGTTCCGCCAGGTGGACCTCCAGGGTCTCCCGCCCGCGGCGCGCGAGGCCCGGGAGGCGGCGCTCGCGAGCGAGGAGGCGCTGCATCCGTTCGACCTGGAGACCGGGCCGCTGCTCCGCGCGACGCTGGTGAAGCGGGACGCGGCGGCGCACCTGTTGCTTTTGTCATTCCACCAGATGGTCTGCGACGCGGGCTCGGTGCCCGTGCTGGTGGAGTCGCTGGCGGCGGTGCTCAGCGGGCGCGACGACGTGGCGGGGCCGTACGTGGAGGTCGCCGAGCGGCAGCAGCAGTGGCTGCGCTCGGCGGAGGCGAAGCAGCAGGTGGAGGCATGGCGCGTGGCGCTGGACGGCGCGCCCCAGGTGCTCGCGCTCCCCACGGACCAGGCGCGGCCGACGGTGCAGACGTACAACAGCGCGACCGGGCGCCAGGGCGTGCCGCTGGAGCTGACGCGCCGGCTGGAGGCGCTCGCCCGGGCGGAGGGCGCGGACCTCTTCGACGTACTGCTCGCGGCGCTCCAGGCGGTGCTGTATCGCTACACCGGGCAGGAGGACCTGTGCATCGGCACGCCGTCGAGCCTGCGTGAGCCGTCCGAGCGCGGCGTGCTGGGCTGGTTCGGGAACATGCTCGTGCTGCGGGGGCATCCGCGCGCCGCCACGTCGTTCCGCGAGCAGGTGTCCCAGGCGCGCCGGACGCACCAGTGGGCGCTCGCGCACGCGGCCGTGCCGTTCGAGCACCTGGTGGAGACGCTCCAGGTGGAGCGCAGCCTGGTCTACACGCCCTACTTCCAGGTGACGCTGGAGCTGGAGTCCGCCCCGCCCCCGTCGTTCGAGACGCCGGGCGTGAGCATGCGGCAGCTCCCGCTGGAGAAGCGCTTCGCGCGGTATGACCTGTCGCTGACGGTGACGCCTGGACCGGCGGGGCTGGAGCTGGCCTTCACCTACAACGCGGACCTGTTCCACGCGGACACCGTGCGCGGGCTGCAGGGCCACCTGCTCAACGTGCTGCGACACGCGGTGCAGGCGCCGGAGACGCGGCTGGGTGAGCTGTCGCTGTTGTCCGCGGAGGAGCTGGAGCGGACGCTCCGGACGTGGAACGAGACGACGGCGGCCTACCCGCGCGAGCGGCTCATCCACGAGCTCATCGCCGAGCAGGCCCGCCAGCGGCCCGACGCGGTGGCCGTCACGCATGGCGACGGGCGCCTCACGTATGGCGAGCTGGAGCGCCGCTCGAACCAGATGGCCCACGCGTTGAGGGCGCGGGGCCTGGGGCCGGGGCGGCTCGCGGGCATCTGCGTGGAGCGCTCGCTGGAGATGCTCGTCGGGCTGCTCGGCATCCTGAAGGCCGGCGGCGCGTACCTGCCGCTGGACCCGACGTATCCCCGGGAGCGGCTGCGCTACATGCTGCGCGACTCGGACGCCGCGCTGCTGGTGACGCAGGAGCGGCTCGTGGAGCGGCTGCCGTCCCAGGACGTGCCCGTGCTGGTGCTGGAGGCGCTGGACGCGCTCAGCGCCGAGCCTCCCCTGGTGCGCATGACGTCCGAGCAGCCGGCGTACGTCATCTACACCTCCGGCTCGACGGGCAAGCCCAAGGGCGTGCTGCTGTCGCACCGGGGGCTGGTCAACCACGTCACCTCGCTCCAGGGGACGTACCAGCTCACGGCGGCGGACCGCATCCTCCAGTGCACGTCCATCAGCTTCGACATCTCGCTGGAGGAGATCTTCCCCACGCTGGCCACGGGCGCCACGCTGGTGCTGCTGCCCTTCGAGCGCCTGCCGTCCGTCGCCGAGTTCCTGCGCATGGTGGAGCACGAGCGGCTCACCGTGCTGAACGTGCCCACGGCGTACTGGCACGAGTGGGTCACCGACGCGACGCTCCGACAGGCCCAGCCTCCGCCGGACGTGCGGCTGGTCATCGTGGGCGGAGAGCGCGCGGCGCCGGAGCAGCTCGCCGCGTGGCGCGCGCTCACGGGGGAGCGGCTCGGGTGGTTCAACGCCTATGGCCCCACCGAGGCCACCATCACCTCCACGCTCTTCGCGCTGCCGCCCGGCGCCCCCACGCCCGGCGCGCACCTGGGCATCCCCATCGGTCGGCCCATCGCCAACACGCGGGTGTACCTGCTGGACGCGAACGGACGCCCCGTGCCCGTGGGCGTGCCGGGTGAGCTCTACATCGGCGGCGATGGCCTGGCGCACGGCTACCTGGGCCGACCGGAGCTGACCGCCGAGCGCTTCGTGCCGGACGCGTTCAGCGGCGAGCCGGGCGCGCGCCTGTACCGCACCGGGGACCTGGCCAGCCAGTCGCTGGACGGGCAGCTGCGCTTCCTCGGGCGCGTCGACCACCAGGTGAAGGTGCGCGGCTTCCGCATCGAGCTGGGGGAGCTGGAGGCGCACCTGATGGAGCACCCCGCGGTGCGCGACGCGGTGGCGGTGGCGCGCGAGGACTCGCCGGGGCAGCCCCGGCTGGTGGCCTACGTGGTGCCCTCGCCCCCGGGCGAGGCGTGGGGTGACGCCATCGACGAGCAGGAGCTCAACGACGAGCAGATCTCCCAGTGGCAGACGCTCTACGACGACGCCTACCACCGCGCCGCCGACGAGGAGGACGGCGAGTTCAACACCGCGAGCTGGAACAGCAGCTACACGGGCCAGCCCATCACGGCCGAGGAGATGCGCGAGTTCGTGGACCACTCGGTCCAGCGCATCCTGGACCTGAAGCCCCGGCGGGTGCTGGAGATTGGCTGCGGCACGGGCCTGTTGCTGGTGCGAATCGCGCCGCACTGCGAGCACTTCACCGGCGCGGACTTCGCGCAGGGCGCGCTCAAGGGCCTGCGGCGCTTCGTGGACAAGATGTCGCCGAAGCTCGGCTCGGTGGCGCTCCTGCACCGGGGCGCCGAGGACTTCACGGGCATCGAGCCCGGCTCGCACGACACGGTGGTCATCAACTCCGTGCTCCAGCACTTCCCCACGGTGGCCTACCTGGTGAAGGTGCTCGAGGGCGCGGTGGCCACGGTGGGCGAGCGGGGCCGCGTCTTCGTGGGCGACGTGCGCAGCCTGTCGCTGCTGGAGTCCTTCGCGCTCTCCGTGGAGCTGTTCCGGGCGCGGGACACGCTGCCGCTGGAGCAGCTGTCCCAGGCCGTCCGCCGGCGCGTGTCGCTGGACAACGAGCTGGTGGTGGACCCGGCGTTCTTCCTCGCGCTGCGCGCCCACCTGCCCCGCATCCAGCGGGTGGACCTGTGGCCCAAGCGCGGCCAGCACCACAACGAGCTGACGTGCTTCCGCTATGACGTCGTGCTGCACGTCGGCGACGCGGCCGAGGCCGTGGACCCGTACGCGGGCACGGTGCTGGACTGGAAGCGCGACGGGCTCAGCATGGCGAAGCTGCGTCGGAGGCTCGAGACGGAGCGGCCCGAGCAGCTCGCGGTGACGCGCATCCCCAACGCGCGCCTCACGGAGGTGCGGCGGGCCCGCGAAATCCTGGAGCGCGACGAGCGGCCCTCGACGGTGGGAGAGCTGCGCGCCGAGCTGCGCAGCCAGCCCGAGCCCGACTGCGTCAACCCGGAGGAGCTCTGGGCCCTGGAGGCGGAGCTCCCCTACGCCGTCAGCCTGCACTGGTCCGGCGGCGAGGAGGACGGCGCCTTCGAGCTGCGGCTCCTGCGGCAAGGCGCGGTGGCGCCGCGGCTCACGCCGTCCACCGAGCGGGCCTTCGTGGCGAAGCCGTGGCGCGCGTACACGAACCAGCCGCTGCAGGCTGCGCTGACGCGGCAGCTGGTGCCGCTGCTCCAGGAGCACCTCAAGCAGCGGGTGCCCGAGTACATGGTCCCCTCGGCCATCCTCAGTCTGGAGGTCCTGCCGCGCACGCCCAACGGCAAGGTGGACCGCAAGGCGCTCCCCGCCCCCAGCCAGGCGACCCTCGCGCGGCAGGTCGAAGCGGAGGCGGCGCGGACGCCGGTGGAGGAGCTGCTGGCCGGCATCTGGGCGGAGGTGCTCGGAGGCAACGCCTTCGGACTGCACGACAGCTTCTTCGAGCTGGGCGGCCACTCGCTGCTCGCCACGCAGGTCATCTCGCGCGTGGGCCGGGCCTTCGGCGTGGAGTTGCCCCTGCACGCGCTGTTCGAGACGCCCACGCTCCGCGGGCTCGCGGAGAAGGTCACCCAGGAGCTGAGGACGCGGCGGGGCGTGAGCATTCCCCCCGTGCGCGCGGCGGCCCGGGGCGACACCGTCCCCGCGTCCTCCGCGCAAGCACGGCTGTGGTTCACGCAGCGGATGGACCCGACGGGGGTCTCCTACAACACGCCGTTCGCCCTGGAGCTGAAGGGGCGGTTGGACGTCCCCGCGCTGGAGAAGAGCCTGCAGGCGCTGGCGCGACGCCACGAGGCGCTGCGCACCACCTTCCGCGAGGTCGACGAGGCGCTGGTCCAGGTCATCCACGCGTTCGAGCCTCGGCCCCTGCCCGTGGTGGACCTGGGCGGGCTGCCCGAGTCCGAGCAGGAGCAGCGGCGCCAGGAGACGCTGGACGCGAACATCCGGACGCCGTTCGACCTGGAGCGCGGCCCGCTGCTGCGTCAGGTGCTCATCCGCGCGGGCGAGGAGGACCACCTGCTGCTGCTGACCCTGCACCACATCGTCTCCGACGGTTGGTCCATGGGCGTGGTCGTCCAGGAGCTGGGCCGGCTGTACGCGGCCTTCCGGGATGGGATGGAGTCACCGCTGGAGGAGCTGACGCTCCAGTACGCGGACTACGCCCTGTGGCAGCGGCAGTGGCTCCAGGGAGAGACGCTGGAGCGGGGGCTGGCGTACTGGAAGCAGCAGCTCGGCTCGTCGTCGGGCGAGCTGGTGATGCCCACGGACCGCCCGCGTGCCTCGGCGACGCACCACCGCTCCGCCATCCAGCGGGCCCGGGTGAGCACGGCGCTGGTCGCACAGCTCGACGCCCTGTGCCGTCGTGAGGGCGTCACCCTGTTCATGACGCTGCTGGCCACCTGGAACATCCTGCTGCGGCGCTACAGCGGACAGGTGGACATCAACGTCGGCACGCCCATCGCGAACCGGCACCGCGCGGAGATCGAGGGGCTGGTCGGCTTCTTCGTCAACTCGCTCGTCCTGCGCACGGACCTGTCGGACGCGCCCTCGTTCCGCGCGCTGCTGCGCCGGGTGCGAGACGCCGCGCTGGAGGCCTACGCGCACCAGGACATCCCCTTCGAGCGCATCGTCGAGGCGGTGAGCCCGGAGCGCCGGTTGGATCAGCATCCGCTGTTCCAGGTGATGTTCGCGCTGCACAACGCGCCGCTCCAGCCGCCCACGTTCGACGAGCTGAGCATGTCGTTCGAGGAGCTGGGCACGGGCACGGCCAAGTTCGAGCTCATCCTCACGACCGAGCAGGACGGGTCGGAGCTGGACCTGGCGCTCGAGTACGACACGGACCTGTACGACGCGACCACCATCGAGCGCATGCTGGGCCACTACCAGGCCCTGCTCGCCTCCGCCGTCCGCGCCCCCGACACCTCCATCACCACGCTCCCGCTCCTCACCGACGCCGAGCGCCAGCAGCTCCTCGTCGACTGGAACACCACCTCCACCGACTTCCCCCGGCACCAGCCCATCCACCAGCTCTTCTCCGAGCAGGCCCGGGCCACGCCGGAGGCCATCGCGCTCCACTTCGGTGAAGAGGTCCTCACCTACGCCCAGCTGGAAGCGCGCGCCAACCAACTCGCCTGGCACCTCCAGTCCTTCGGCGTCCGTCCGGACACGCTCGTCGGCCTCTACCTGGAGCGCTCCCCCACGCTCATCACCGCGATGCTCGCGTGCCTCAAGGCGGGAAGTGCCTATCTGCCCCTGGACACGTCCTATCCCCCCGAGCGCCTCGCCTTCATGCTCCAGGACGCGCGGGCGCCGCTGCTCGTCACCACCGAGGCCCTCTCCGCCAACCTCCCCGTCCCGAGCGGCGTGCACGTCATCGAGCTCGACTCGGACGAGCGCGCCATCTCGCGGCAGCCCACGCGGGCCCCCGCGACGGAGACGGCTCCGTCGAACCTCGCGTACGCCATCTACACGTCGGGCTCGACGGGCCAGCCCAAGGGCATCGTCATCCCCCACCTCGGCGTCGTGCGCCTCGTGCGCGACTCCAACTTCGTCCAGCTCTCCGCGGCCGACCGCATCGCGCAGATCTCCAACGCCTCCTTCGACGCCGCCACCTTCGAGATCTGGGGCGCCCTCCTCAACGGCGGCGCGCTCATCGGCGTCCCCCGCGACGTCTCTCTCTCGCCTTCGCTCTTCGCCGAGTACCTGCGTCGCGAGCGCATCTCCGCCCTCTTCATCACCAGCGCCCTCTTCGCGCAGATCGTCCACCAGGTCCCCGACGCCTTCGCCACGGTGTCCACCGTCCTCTTCGGCGGGGAGATCGCGGACACGGGGGCCGTGCGCTCCGCCCTCCTCGGCGGGCCGCCCCAGCGGCTCATCAACGTCTACGGGCCCACGGAGAACACCACCTTCAGCACGTGGCACCTCATCTCGCGCGCACCTCCGCCGGGCCACGCGGTGCCCATCGGCATCCCGCTCTCCAACTCCACCGTCTACGTGCTCGACGAGGCGCTCCAGCCCGTGCCCATCGGTGTCCCGGGTGAGCTGTACCTGGGCGGCGAGGGCCTGGCGCGCGGCTACCTCCACCAGCCCGCGCTCACCGCGGAGCGCTTCGTCGCCCATCCCTTCGAGCCCCAGGCCCGGCTCTACAAGTCGGGCGACCTCGTGCGCTGGCTGCCGGATGGCCACCTGGAGTTCGTCGGTCGACGCGACCACCAGGTGAAGATTCGCGGCTTCCGCATCGAGCTGGGCGAAATCGAGGTCGCGCTCACGCGGTACCCGGACATCGACGAGTGCGCTGTCCTGGCGCGCGAGGACAGCCCCGGAGACCGGCGGCTCGTCGCCTACTTCACGTCGTCGCGGGCCCCAGCCGTCACGGAGCTTCGCGAGAGGCTCAAGGGCTCGCTGCCGGAGTACATGGTTCCGTCCGCCTTCGTCCACCTGCCGAGCCTGCCCCTCACACTCAACGGCAAGGTCGACCGGAAGGCGCTCCCCTCACCCGACGGAGTCTGCGCGCCCACCGACAGCTACGTCTCGCCGCGCACGCCCATCGAGGAGCTGCTCGCCAACCTCTGGGCCCACCTGCTCTCGGTCCCTCGTGTCGGCGTCGAGGACAACTTCTTCGACCTGGGCGGACACTCCCTGCTCGCCACGCAGCTGCTCTCCCGCATCCGCGCGAACTTCGGGAAGGAGCTGCCGCTTCGAGCCCTCTTCCAGAACGCCACGGTGGCGGGACTCGCGCAGCTCTTGTCCTCGCCGATGGAGGACACGGAGACGGGCCCACTCGTGCCCATCTCGCGCGACCAGGAGCTGGAGGCCTCGTTCGCGCAGCAGCGCCTGTGGCTCGTCGACCAGCTCGAGCCGGGCAGCTCGTTCTACAACGTCCCCATGGTGCTCCGCGTGAAGGGACCGCTGCAGCCGCGAGTGCTGGAGCAGGGCCTGGATGCGCTCGTGCGCCGCCATGAGGCGCTGCGCTCCACGTTCGAGCACCGGGGTGGACGGCTCCTGGTCCAGGTGGCCGAGGACGCCCCCGGGCACACCCTCCCCCTCGTCGACCTGACCCACGTCCCGGCTGAGGAGCGGGAAGCGCGGGCACGACAGCTCATCGAGACCGAGGGCCAGCGCCCGTTCGACCTCGCCCGCGGCCCGCTGCTGCGCACCCTGCTCGTCCGCCTGGGCGAGACCGAGCACCTGCTGCTGCTGACGGTGCACCACATCATCTCGGATGGATGGTCGCTGACGGTCCTCTTCCAGGAGCTCGGGACCTGCTACGAGGCCTTCGCCGCCCACGAGACGCCGAACCTCCCGCCGCTGACCATCCAGTACGCGGACTTCGCGCACTGGCAGCGCAAGTGGCTGCAGGGCCCGGTCCAGCAGACGCAGCTCGACTACTGGAAGAAGCAGCTGGCCGGAGCGCCCGCGCTGCTGGAGCTGCCCACGGACCGTCCTCGGCCCGCCACCCAGCGGCACCGGGGCGCCACGCGGTGGTTCAACCTGGAGGCTCCGCTGGTCGAGGCGCTGCGCAAGCTGAGCCGCCAGGAGGGCACCACGCTGTTCATGACGCTGCTCGCGGCGTGGCAGACCCTGCTGTCCCGCTACAGCGGGCAGGTGGACATCAGCGTCGGCACCCCCTTCGCCAGCCGCAATCGCGCGGAGCTGGAGGGGCTCATCGGCTACTGCATCAACTCGCTGGTCATGCGCACGGACCTGTCCGGCGCGCCGTCGTTCAAGGAGCTGCTGCGCCGCGTGCGCGAGGTGGCGCTGGATGCGTACGCGCACCCGGATGTCCCCTTCGAGCAGGTCGTCGAGGCGCTCCAGCCCCAGCGAGACCCGCGCTACACGCCGCTCTTCCAGGTGATGTTCAACCTCCAGAGCATCTCCACGACCCCGCTGTCGATTCGCGGCTGCGAGGTCCACCCCGAGGAGGTCCAGACGGGCGCCGCCAAGTTCGACATGCTGATGGCGCTGGAAGAGACCCCCACCGGCATCGTCGGCGAGTTCGAGTACGACACGGACCTGTTCGACGCGTCCACCATCGAGCGCATGCTGGGCCACTTCCAGACCCTGCTCGCCTCCGCCGCTCAACACCCGGGCGTCTCCATCACCGCGCTCCCGCTCCTCACCGACGCCGAGCGCCAGCAGCTCCTCGTCGACTGGAACGCCACCTCCACCGACTTCCCCCGGCTCCAGTCCATCCACCAGCTCTTCTCCGAGCAGGCCCGGGCCACGCCGGAGGCCATCGCGCTCCACTTCGGTGACGAGGTCCTCACCTACGCCCAGCTGGAGGCGCGCGCCAACCAGCTCGCCTGGCACCTCCAGTCCTTCGGCGTCCGTCCGGACACGCTCGTCGGCCTCTACCTGGAGCGCTCCCCCACGCTCATCACCGCGATGCTCGCGTGCCTCAAGGCGGGAAGTGCCTATCTGCCCCTGGACACGTCCTATCCCCCCGAGCGCCTCGCCTTCATGCTCCAGGACGCGCGGGCGCCGCTGCTCGTCACCACCGAGGCCCTCTCCGGGAAGTTCCCGGTCCCCGATGGCCTGCACGTCATCGATCTCGACTCCGACGAGCGCACCATCTCGCGGCAGCCCACGACGGCCCCCACGACGAACACTTCGCCGTCGAACCTCGCGTACGCCATCTACACGTCGGGCTCGACGGGCCAGCCCAAGGGCATCGTCGTCCCCCACCTCGGCGTCGTACGCCTCGTCCGCGGCTCCGAGTACATCCAGCTGTCCTCCCAGGACCGCGTCGCCCAGGTCTCCAACGCCTCCTTCGACGCCGCCACCTTCGAGATCTGGGGTGCCCTCCTCAACGGCGGAGCCCTCATTGGTGTCCCTCGCGACGTCTCGCTCTCGCCTTCGCTCTTCGCCGAGTACCTGCGCAACGAGAAGGTCTCCGTCCTCTTCATCACGACCGCGCTGTTCAACCAGCTCGCCAACCAGGTCCCGGGCGCCTTCTCCACGCTGTCCACCGTGCTCTTTGGTGGTGAGAACGTCGACGCCGGCGCGGTCCGCTCGGTCCTCCTCGGCGGTCCCCCCTCCCGCCTGCTCCACGTCTACGGGCCCACGGAGAACACCACCTTCAGCACGTGGCACCTCGTCCCGCGGTCGCCCCTGCCCGTGCACTCGGTGCCCATCGGCATCCCGCTCTCCAACTCCACCGCCTACGTGCTCGACGAGGCGCTCCAGCCCGTGCCCGTCGGTGTCCCGGGTGAGCTGTACCTGGGGGGCGAAGGCCTGGCGCGCGGCTACCTCCGCCAGCCCGAGCTGACCGCGCAGCGCTTCATCCCGAACCCCTTCGCGACCGGAGGCCGGCTCTACAGGTCGGGCGACATCGTGCGCCGGTTGCCGGATGGCCATCTGGAGTTCGTCGGCCGACGCGACCACCAGGTGAAGCTCCGTGGCTTCCGCATCGAGCTGGGTGAAATCGAAGCCGCCCTGCTCACGCAGCCCTCGGTCGACGCGTGCGTCGTCATCGTCCGCGAGGACGTGCCGGGAGACCGGAGGCTCGTCGCCTACTTCACCTCCACGCAGCCGCCCTCCAGCACGGACCTGCGCGAGAGCCTCAAGCGCTCGCTGCCGGAGTACATGCTCCCATCCGCCTTCGTCTGTCTCGCGGCCCTGCCGCTGTCCCCCAACGGCAAGGTCGACAAGAAGGCGCTCCCGTCGCCCGACGCGGAGGGCTCGCGGACCGATGACTTCGTCGAGCCCGGCTCTCCGGTGGAGAAGGTCGTGGCGGAGCTGATGGCGGAGATCCTCAACGTCTCCCGCCTCGGCGCGCACGATGACTTCTTCACGCTGGGCGGCCACTCCCTGCTCGCCACGCGCTTCATCTCCCTGGTCCAGGAGATCCTCCAGGTCACCGTCCCGCTGCGAGTCCTCTTCGGGAATCCGACGGTCGCGACCTTCTCGGAGGCCCTCCTGAGTCCCCCGGCGGACCGGGAGGAGCTGCTCCGCACCGCGGAGCTGGTCCTCTCCCTGTCGTCCCAGCCCGACGAAGCGGCCCTCGACTGAGCGCCGCGCCTCTCTTCGAAGAACGAGACCTTCATCCATGAGCAAGTTTTCGGACCGCATCCTGAACGCCAAGGCCCGGGCGTCACTCGCCGCGCTCAAGAAGGACGCGCCCGCGCAGCAGGCCATCACGCCGAACACCTCGCGCGGCAATCAGGTCGCGCTGTCCTCCGCGCAGCGTCGGCTCTGGTTCCTCGACCGCCTGGAGCCGGGCCAGGCGCAGTACAACGTGCCGGTCTTCGTGCGCCTCCAGGGGCCGCTGGATGAACGCGCCCTGCGCGCGGCCCTGAACCAACTGCTGCGCCGCCACGAGTCGCTGCGCACCTGCTTCACCGTCCAGAAGGACGAGCCCCTCCAGCTCATCGCGGAGGAGCTGTCCCTGGACCTCCAGGTCGTCGACCTCGGCGGCCTGTCCGAAGTGGAGCGCGAGCAGCGCATCCGGGACCTCGCGACGGAGGAGTCTCGCAAGCCGTTCGACCTGAGCCTGGCCCCGCTCGTCCGAGCCACCCTGCTGCGCGCGGCCCCCGAGGACCACGTCCTGCTCCTGGCGATGCATCACATCGTCTCGGACGGCTGGTCGATGTCCGTCTTCTTCTTCGAGCTGGGGGCGCTCTACAGCGCCCTCCGGCTGGACACCGAGCCCACCCTTCCGCCCCTCAAGCTCCAGTACGCGGACTTCGCGCTCTGGCACAACGAGTGGCTCCGGAGTGACGCCTTCCGTGAGCAGCTCGAGTACTGGAAGAAGCAGCTCGCCGGAGCGCCGCCGCTGCTGACGCTGCCCACGGACCGCCCGCGCCTGCCGGTGAAGCGCCACCAGGGCCGGGCGGCGCGGCTCTCCATTCCGCTGGAGGAGGTGAACGCGCTCAAGATGCTGGGCCGCGAGGAGCGGACCACGCTCTTCATGACGGTGCTGGGCCTGTTCAACGTCCTGATGAGCCGCTACGCGGGCCAGACGGACGTCTGCGTGGGGACGCCCATCGCCAACCGCAACCGTCCGGAGCTCGAGGGGCTCATCGGCTTCTTCGTCAACACGCTCGTGCTCCGCACGGACCTGTCCGGCGCGCCGACCTTCCGACAGCTCGTCCAGCGCGTGCGCGAGGTCTCGCTCGGCGCCTACGGGCACCAGGAGCTGCCCTTCGAGCACGTGGTCGAAGCGCTCCACCCCGAGCGCAACCTGGGCCAGAACCCGCTGTTCCAGGTGATGTTCTCGCTGCAGGAGTCCGCCACCGCGTCCGCGTCACTCGATGGGCTCACGCTCACCACGCTGCCGGTGGAGACGGGCACGTCGAAGTTCGACCTGTTGATGGCGTTGGAGGAGACGCCGTCGGGTCTCACGGGAGAGCTGGAGTACGACACCGACCTGTTCGACGCGGTCACCATCGAGCGGATGCTGGGGCACTTCCGGACCCTGCTCAGCGCCGCCGCGACGCAGCCCGACACCTGCATCACCCAGCTGCCGATGCTCACGGAGGCGGAGCGGCAGCAGCTCGTGGTCGACTGGAACCACACGTCCACCGACTTCCCGCGCCAGCATTGCATCCATGAGCTGTTCTCCGCCCAGGCCTATGCCTCGCCGGACGCCGTCGCGGTTCGATTTGGAGACGAGTCGCTCACCTACGCGCAGTTGGAGGCCCAGGCCAATCAGCTCGCGTGGCACCTCCAGGGTCTCGGAGTCGTCCCCGATACGCTGGTCGGCATCTACCTGGAGCGCTCGCCGTCGCTCATCGTCGCGATGCTCGCGTGCCTCAAGGCCGGCGGGGCATACCTGCCGCTGGACACGTCGTATCCGGCGGAGCGCCTCTCGCTCATGTTGCGGGACTCTCGCGCGCCCATCCTGCTGACCTCACGCGCGCTCGCGGGAGCGATTCAAGCGCCCGAGGGAGTCCGCGTGCTCGGCCTGGAGGAGCTCGCGCCGACGCTCGTGAAGCTGCCCACGCGCGCGCCCTCGACGCTCACGACGCCCTCGAATCTGGCGTACGCCATCTACACGTCGGGTTCGACGGGCCAGCCCAAGGGCATCGTCGTCCCCCACCTCGGCGTCGTCCGCCTCGTCCGCGACTCCGACTACATCCAGCTGTCCTCCCAGGACCGCGTCGCCCAGGTCTCCAACGCCTCCTTCGACGCCGCCACCTTTGAAATCTGGGGCGCCCTCCTCAACGGCGCGCTCCTCGTCGGCGTCCCTCGCGACGTCTCCCTCTCCCCGCCTCTCTTCGTCCAGCACCTGCGCGGTGAGAAGGTCTCCACCCTCTTCCTCACCACCGCCCTCTTCAACCAGCTCGCCCACCACGCGCCCGACGCCTTCTCCTCCCTCTCCTCCGTCCTCTTCGGCGGTGAGTTGGTCGACCCTGACGTCGTCCGCGCCGTCCTCCTCCACGGCCCTCCCTCCCGTCTGCTTCACGTCTACGGGCCCACCGAGAACACCACCTTCAGCACCTGGCACCTCATCTCTCAGGCGCCCGCGCCCGGCCACACCGTCCCCATCGGCAGGCCTCTCGCCAACTCCACCGCCTTCGTCCTCGACGGTGCCCTGCAGCCTGTCCCCGTCGGTGTCCCCGGCGAGCTCTACGTCGGCGGTGACGGCCTCGCCCGTGGCTACCTCCACCAGCCAGGCCTCACCGCCGAGCGCTTCGTCGCCCACCCCTTCAAGCCCCAGGCTCGCCTCTACAAAACCGGAGACCTCGTCCGTCTCCTCCCTCCTGACGGCTCCATCGAGTTCCTCGGCCGCTCCGACTTCCAGGTGAAGATTCGTGGCTTCCGCATCGAGCTGGGCGAAATCGAAGCCGCCCTGCTTCGCCACCCCTCCCTCAACGACTGCGTCGTCCTCGCCCGGGAGGACGCTCCCGGCAACCGTCGTCTCGTCGCCTACTTCTCCTCTTCCTCCCCTCCCTCCTCCGCCGAGCTGCGCGACTTCCTCAAGCGCTCCCTCCCGGAGTACATGCTTCCCTCCGTCTTCGTCTCCCTCCCCTCCTTGCCCCTCTCTCCCAACGGCAAGGTCGACAGGAAGGCCCTTCCCTCTCCGGACGGAGTGGCCGACGCCTCCGACTCCTACGTCGCGCCTCGCTCCCCTCTCGAAGAGCTCCTCGCCAACCTCTGGGCTCAGCTCCTCTCGCTTCCCCGCGTCGGCGTCGACGACAACTTCTTCGACCTGGGCGGCCACTCCCTCCTCGCCACCCAGCTCGTCTCCCGCGTCCGCGAAACCCTCCGCCTCGAGCTTCCTCTCCGCGACCTCTTCGCCAACCCCACTGTCTCCTCCCTCGCTCGCGTCCTCGCCGTCTCCCTCTCCGGCGCCCAGTCCCCCATCCTCCCTTCCCCCAGGGACTCTCGCCTCCCCCTCTCCTTCGCCCAGCAGCGCCTCTGGCTCATCGACCAGCTCCAGCCTGGCAGCGCCGCCTACAACGTCCCTCTCGCCATCCACCTCTCCGGCGAGCTCTCCCTCCCCTCCCTCCAGCGCGCTCTCGACGCCCTCATGGCGCGTCACGAGTCCCTCCGCACCTCCTTCGCCCTCCACGACGGCCAACCCTTCCAGCTCATCGCGCCGACTCTCGCGCTGCCATTGACGTGTGTGGACCTGCGGCAGGTGCCCGTCGACGAGCGTGAGGAGCGACTCACGCAGCTCTCCGAGGAAGCGGCACGCCTGCCGTTCGACCTGAGCCAGGGACCGCTGATTCGAGCCGCCCTGCTTCGCGCGGACGACAGGAAGCACATCCTGCTGCTGACGATGCACCACATCGTCTCGGATGGTTGGTCCATGGAGGTGCTCTTCCGCGAGCTGAGCGCGCTCTACACCGCGTCCACCCGCGACGAGCCCTCGCCCCTGTCCGCGCTCCCCATCCAGTACGCGGACTTCGCGGTGTGGCAGCGCCAGTGGCTCCAGGGCGAGCGGCTCGATGCCCAGCTCGCCTACTGGAAGGAGCAGCTCGCGGGTGCGCCGCCGTTCCTGCCGCTGCCGACGGACTTTCCGCGTCCCGCCATCCAGACGTTCCGGGGCGCGGTCGCGAGACGCACCCTGCCACTGTCGTTGCTCGACTCGCTCAAGCGGCTGAGCCGGAAGGAGGGCACCACCCTCTTCATGACGCTGCTCGCGGGCTTCCAGGTGCTCCTGCGCCGCTACAGCGGACAGACGGACATCAGCGTCGGAACCCCCATCGCGAACCGCAACCGCGCGGAGCTCGAGGGGCTCATCGGCTTCTTCGTCAACTCGCTGGTGATGCGCACCGACGTGTCCGGTGCGCCATCCTTCCGCGAGCTGCTGCGCCGCGTTCGCGAGGTCGCGCTAGGAGCCTATGCGCACCAGGACGTCCCCTTCGAGCAGGTCGTCGAGGCCCTGCAGCCCGAGCGGGACCCGAGCTACTCACCGCTCTTCCAGGTGATGTTCGCGCTCCAGAGTGGCGCCGAGCAGTCGCCGCCCGCGTCGGCCTTGTCGATGGAGCCGAGGGAGCTGCGGACACACACGTCGAAGTTCGACCTCATCGTCGCCACGGTGGAGGGCCCCGAGGGGCTGGACTGCGCGGTCGAGTACAACACCGACCTCTTCACCCCGGACACCATCCACCGGATGCTGGGGCACTTCCAGACGCTGCTCACCGCCGCGGCGGAGCAGCCGGACACCCGCATCACCGGGCTCCCGCTCCTCACTGAGCCCGAGCGGAACAAGGTCCTCCTCGACTGGAACAAGACCTCCACCGAGTTCCCCCGGCACGGCTGCATCCATGAGCTGTTCTCCGTGCAGGCGCGAGCCACACCCCACGCGCTCGCGGTCCGCTTCGGAGACGAGTCGCTCACCTACGCGCAGTTGGAGACCCAGGCCAACCAGCTCGCGTGGCACCTCCAGGGCCTCGGTGTCGTCCCCGATACGCTGGTCGGCATCTACCTGGAGCGCTCGCCGTCACTCATCGTCGCGATGCTCGCGTGCCTCAAGGCCGGTGGGGCGTATCTGCCGCTGGACACGTCGTATCCGGTGGATCGCCTCTCGTTCATGCTCCGGGACGCGCGAGCCCCCATCCTCGTCACCACACAGGCGCTCTCCGGCAAGCTCTCCTCCGAGAGTGGGGTCCACGTCGTGGCGATGGACACGCAAGCGGAGGTGCTCGCCCGGCAGCCCCCCCGCGCGCCGCCCACTTCGACGCAGCCTTCGCATCTGGCGTACGCCATCTACACGTCGGGTTCGACGGGCCAGCCCAAGGGCATCGTCGTCCCCCACCTCGGCGTCGTCCGCCTCGTCCGCGACTCCGACTACATCCAGCTGTCCTCCCAGGACCGCGT
>NZ_SRLW01000769.1:0-291 GCF_006518215.1 Myxococcus sp. AB025B | reverse complement strand
TGGCAGAGCCCCTGCCGGACCGGTTTTGCCGAACTCGCGCGGTCCACACTGTCGCGCTTCCTGGGCGCTTCACGTCCGGACCTGATTGGCCGAACCCAACAGCGACCTGATTGGCCGAGCCTTGACAAAAAGAAGGTGCTGGCGGGGGCAGCGGCGCTGCTGGTTGTTGCGAGGCGGGCTGGTTGATGGACGAGCGATCCACCTGGTTGATGGGCATCACCGAGCGCGAGCGTCAGCGCGCGCGCCCGGTGATGGGAGTAGCCTAAAGAGCGGCGGAGTCGGTGTCGAGCA
>NZ_SRLW01000768.1:0-318 GCF_006518215.1 Myxococcus sp. AB025B | reverse complement strand
ACCTTTCTCTCACGCGAGCTGGCGAACACCGCCGCGCCCCGTCCTCTCTGAGCCCCGTGGATTACCTCACGCAGCGTGGCGCGCCAGAATCCGGCTCGCTGCTGGACTCCGCACGGCCTGCAACATCTCTTCCCGGCAACCAACGCGCTCCTTGCGGCCGCGCTCTCCATCAACCACTTCGCTCAGCAACAATCACGGATGCGCAGGCGGCGAAAGCGGTGCAGATGAGCGAGCCTCTGTTCCACCTTCCACCTGTAGCGTCCCAGCTTCTCGCTGGACTCGATTCCCGGCTTGGCGATGCGGGGAACGATGCTTCGC
>NZ_SRLW01000767.1:0-358 GCF_006518215.1 Myxococcus sp. AB025B | reverse complement strand
CGTGGTACAACCGCCGTCGCAGGCACTCCGCACTCGGCTATGTCAGCCCCGAGGAGTACGAGCGGAACGCCTCAACCCGAAGTGCGGCAGCTTAACGAACCTGTCCACGAAATCGGGGCAAGCCCAGTCAACTCCCCGTGAGGGGAGAGCCGGTGGAGTCCACTCGAGTCCACGACATAGATGCTGCCGTCCGGTGCCAGCGCGACACTCTCTGGATAGAGGTACGTGCCCGGTGTTGCGAGGCGGGCTGGTTGATGGACGAGCGATCCACCTGGTTGATGGGCATCACCGAGCGCGAGCGTCAGCGAGCGCGCCCGGTGATGGGAGTAGCCTAAAGAGCGGCGGAGTCGGTGTCGAG
>NZ_SRLW01000766.1:0-379 GCF_006518215.1 Myxococcus sp. AB025B | reverse complement strand
GATCAAGATCGAGCGGCCCGACGCGGAGTCGGCGATCGACATCTTCGGCAAGTACCTCATCGAGGGCCTGCCGGTCCACGAGGAGGACCTCGCCGAGTTCGGCGGCAACCGCAAGGCGTGCCTCGACGGCATGATCGAGCGGGTCGTCGAGCGCATGTACGAGGAGACCGACGACAACCGCTTCCTCGAGGTCACCTACGCCAACGGGGACAAGGAGGTCCTGTACTTCAAGGACTTCAACTCCGGCGCGGTGATCGAGAACATCGTGGGACGGGCCAAGAAGTCGGCCATCAAGTCGCACCTGGAGTCCCAGCAGTCGGGTCTCCGCGTGCAGCACCTGCTCGACGCCGTGGTGGACGAGTTCGCCGAGTCCGAGGAC
>NZ_SRLW01000765.1:0-380 GCF_006518215.1 Myxococcus sp. AB025B | reverse complement strand
GGCCGACGCTGCGGCGGCGCTGGCCGAGTTCGACATTCCGGCCGAGGTTCGGGTTGTTTCGGCCCATCGCACCCCTGAGGCGATGTTCAGTTATGCGCGCGGCGCGGCCGAGCGCGGTCTCGAGGTGATCATCGCCGGAGCGGGCGGGGCCGCGCACTTGCCCGGTATGGTCGCCGCCGCGACGCCGCTGCCGGTGATCGGGGTGCCGGTACCGCTGGGCAGGCTGGACGGCCTTGACTCCCTGCTGTCGATCGTGCAAATGCCGGCCGGGGTTCCGGTGGCCACGGTGTCCATCGGGGGCGCCGGTAATGCCGGACTGCTGGCGGTGCGGATGCTGGGAGCCGCCAACCCCCAGCTGAGGGCCCGGATCGTCGCATTCC
>NZ_SRLW01000764.1:0-382 GCF_006518215.1 Myxococcus sp. AB025B | reverse complement strand
GTCTGTTCACGCAAAAAGTTATTCATCAATTTTCAGTACACTTAATACACCAAAAGAAATCAATGAAATTTTCTCATGGACAAATACCAATGAATTCTTACAGAAAAAAGCATTGATGATCAATGAAGTGTATCAAAATGGTACAGCTCTTGAAGCGAAAGTTGCCAGCGTTTTTCTTGAAAGCTTCTTATTCTATTCTGGTTTTTATACGCCGCTTTACTTCTTAGGTAACAACAAGCTACCTAACGTAGCGGAGGTTATTAAACTTATCATTCGTGATGAAAGTGTTCATGGAACTTACATAGGTTATAAATTCCAGTTAACATTTAATGAAACAAGCGAAGCAGAGCAAGAAAAATTAAAAGGTTGGGTTTATGCTTTC
>NZ_SRLW01000763.1:0-388 GCF_006518215.1 Myxococcus sp. AB025B | reverse complement strand
CCGTTAAAAGCAGCATAAATGCTGTCATTTCTTCGACCAGGAGTTTCACTATGATATCCGTTGAGGTTGTATGACAACATGGCCGCATTAATGCCATTTTCCCATAACGATGGATCAACATAGTTTTGGTAATTTTTCATTACCCATGCCTGAGGAACGTCTATATCCAGACGTTGCTCGTTAACGTCATAACGAACAGAAGCCTGAGGGATAATTTCCGTCAAATTAAGGCAATTGCCGAGTGTTTCATCCCTGGCAAGCAGAACGGCTTTTTCGTTATTTATATCGGGAGAATTTATATAAATCTGCAATAAATTCTTAAGTGTGATACAGGCTTGTGCGTTTTTTTTTCCTTCAATTTCAATAAATGTAATGCTTTGGTTAATAA
>NZ_SRLW01000762.1:0-388 GCF_006518215.1 Myxococcus sp. AB025B | reverse complement strand
CAATTGCACGTGCAAATTGTTCTAATATGAAGAACAAAATTACAAAAGGTGCACTTAAAAACATTACTTTCAAATAATTACTTGTTAAAGCTAACGTTTCACCTCTCGCCCCTAAAATTGCTGCGATTTGATCACTGAATGGTAAAGTAACTAAAATCACGATAAGTCCTAGTGCAATACCACCATAAATAGAGAAACTACTTACAAATATACTCTTACTATAGTCTTTCGCACCTAATAAACGTGAAATATAAGTTCCTGCACCAACGCCAAATAAATTACCTAACCCCATTAAGATAGCAAATACTGGCAGTGTTAGAGAGATAGCAGAAATCATGTGGCTATCTTCTAAAAATCCTATAAAGTAAATATTTAATATGCCATAAAT
>NZ_SRLW01000761.1:0-388 GCF_006518215.1 Myxococcus sp. AB025B | reverse complement strand
ACTTCAAGCTGTGGTTCAAGAAGAGCCCGACCCTGGGCAAGATCATGACCGGCATCGAACAGTGGCTGCTGCCCAAGATTGGCGTCAGCAACCCGCCCTGGACGCTGCACGGCACGAAGTCGGATAACCAGTCGCTCAAGCCGGCATCGGAATGCCCGAAGATCGAGTATCCGAAGCCGGACGGCAAGATCACGTTCGATCGCCTGTCGTCGGTGTTCATCTCGAACACGAACCACGAAGAGAACCAGCCGGCCCACCTAACGCTGAAAGATCCGACCGTTCCGACACGCATCAACCTGACGCAGTTTGCCGGCCCCGAGCAGCGCTACTGCCCGGCCGGCGTGTACGAATTCGTCAAGAACGACGAAGGCACCGAACGCCTGCAGAT
>NZ_SRLW01000760.1:0-389 GCF_006518215.1 Myxococcus sp. AB025B | reverse complement strand
GACGTACCTCAACCGCTGTGGACGCGATCCCTGCGGGCCCAGCGTGTCGGCAATACGTCTCAGGCTCGTTGCCAATGCACCCTGCTCAGCGCTCGACCTTTGTCCGTGTGTCTTTGGCGGGAGATGCAATCGATTCCCGTCGCCGCCATCGCAGGTGCTTCGTTTGCAACAAGTGCTGCCAATCCAGTTTGGCAAACCCATAGACGAGCGCCAGAAACACGACCTGCGACACGACGAAGTACACACCCATATACGCCCCGTCGATCTCTGTTTCCTCATCTAGATAGCGCGCGCCAATCTGGGCAATGTGCGTCCAGGTCAGGTAGCTCACCCAGCGGCCAACGAAGAACGGCAGGCCGATCAGCCATAACCGCATCCCAGTCAAGCCG